>NZ_JAPZQM010000024.1:0-5735 GCF_027530565.1 Microcystis sp. LE19-10.1B
TGGCGGCGTTACCATCGAACAACTAAAAAAATACGTCGAGAACCAAAACTCCCCAAAAGTGGAAACCCTACCGCGTTAGTTTTATTCTGGTGGCGATTCATCTCCCGTTAACCGCTACGCGGTTTAACGGGAGTCCTCTCGTTCCATTGAGATAGACAAAAGGCAGTAATATTGATTAGTTAATTTCCCCATCTCCCCCCGCAACGCGCACGAAGTGGTCTCCCCACACCCCACACCCCACACCCTACACCCAACCCCTTTTTTTACTGAAAAATGATGTTTTCCTTCCTGAAAAAAAGCTATTGAGATAGACAAAAGGCAGTAATATTGATTAGTTAATTTCCCCAACTCTCACACCCCACACCCCACACCCCACACCCAACCCCTTTTTTTACTGAAAAATGATGTTTTCCTTCCTGAAAAAAAGCTATAAATGGCTAGGACTAGCGATAATAACGGTGATTTTGGCGATTACACCCGCCGCCATTGCCCAATCAACCACTAGCGCCATACCTCTGGCAAAAATTAACTGGTTACAGGCGATTTTTTTGGGATTTGTGCAGGGAGTGACGGAATTTTTGCCGATTAGCAGTACCGCTCATCTAAAAGTGATTCCCGTCTTTTTGGGTTGGGGAGATCCCGGTGTCACCTATACGGCAGTGATTCAATTGGGCAGTATTGCGGCGGTATTGTCCTATTTTTGGCAGGATTTAAGGCAAATATCCACAGGAATGGTGAAAGCGGTGGCTAGTTCCGATTATCGTTCCCAGGATTTTCGTTTGGCCGTGGGGATTATCCTAGGCACAATTCCGATTGTTTTCTTCGGTTTGTTAATGAAACTTTTCATTCCCGATTTAGATAATTCCCCCCTGAGAAGCATGACAGCGATCGCCTGTGCCTCTATAGTCATGTCTTTACTCTTAGCTACGGCCGAAAAAATCGGGAAACATAAACGCAGTTTTGAGACTTTGCGACAAAAAGACGGGGTTTTAATGGGATTAGCCCAAGCTTTAGCCCTAATACCGGGGGTATCTCGTTCTGGGTCCACCTTAACTGCCGGGTTATTCATGGGTTTAGAAAGGGCCGTAGCGGCGCGATTTTCCTTTCTGCTGGGGATTCCGGCGATAACTTTAGCCGGTTTAGTGGAATTTAAAGGAGTTCTCGACCAGATTAACACCAGTGAATTAATTCCCCTCGCTATTGGGGTAATTTCCTCGGGGATATTTTCCTATCTTTCGATCGCTTGGTTATTAGATTATCTCAAAAAACAGAGTACCTGGGTTTTTGTCTGGTATCGTCTCTTTTTCGGGGTTACTATCCTGATTGGTGTGGCCTGGGGGCGTTTTTCCTGACCTTTTGGCATTCTAATTAGGGTTTGCGGCAAAAAGTTTTTCCTAGGGGCAGGGTGTAGGGTGTGGGGTGTGGTGCGATTCGTTGGCTAGAAACTAGACAGTAAGACGTTTAGAGGATTAGCCGCTTGGTAAATGTAGTACCTTGATAACTTTATAACCCTACAGGTGCGGGTTAGTAATAACCTTAGTCCTGTCCTCTAGATGCCTAGAGTGACGGCATTTCCTGCTGCTTTAGACTTGGTACATCTGAGGTAGTGAGCGAGGAAAAAAAAGCGGTATCTGATAGCCTAAATCAGAAACCCGTTGAGCCAGAACCTATGGATAGCCCTGGGGCGAAGATACGAATTAACCATCGTCAACACCCACGAGCCAAAAGGCTGACAGGCTCGAAACAAAAGTTAACAGAGTTGGGGCTGATAGCTCATACCACTATCAGTAAGGCATTCCCGTTACTCTGTTGTGGACAGTATCATCAAATACGGTTCAACCAATGGTTATAGGGAACGAAGTAACCCTGATTGACTCTGCCCGTTCGGGGCAGTAGGAAACCATCCGCAAGTCAATAGAGGGAGAGGATGTCCTTAAAAGCCAAGGCTTTGAGTAATATCAAAGATATGCTGACAAAGGACGGGTAACTAGGAAGTCTAAGCAACAATCAACGGTCATATACGCCCTAAAACCAACAATCTTGTCTGGTGGGGATACAGCCAAGAGGGTTGAATAGACAAGGAAATAATAATTCCCATTATTATTCTACTAATGACAGTAGCCTAGTTACTCAGGAGCCGGATACGGCGAAAGTCGTAAGTCCGGTTTTGAAGCAGGGGGTGGGAAGGCGACTTCCTGCTCTACTGTAACGGGTGTAGGGTGTGGGGTGTGGTGTGTGGGGAGATGGGGAGAATAAATAAAAATAGTCTCCTCAATCCTGTCTCCTCAATCCTGAACGAAGATTGTTGGTTTTTGCAGGAGGTCTAATCAAGGAACCGAGGTTATTTGGTAAGCTAAAACGGTAATCTTGACCCCCGAATGCCCGTGCTGATCAGTGTTGTCATCCCTACCTACAATCGCCAAGCAATTTTAAAAAAATGTTTACTAGCCCTAGAAAATCAGCGTTTAACCGATAATAAGGTGGAAAACTACGAAATAGTCCTTGTCGATGATGGCTCTACCGATGCGACGATCGCTTGGCTAGAAAGTCACAAAGGCAATTTACCCCATCTGCAACTGTGGCAACAGGATCACGGCGGACCGGCGCTCGCTAGGAATCTGGGGGTAGAAAAAGCTCGTGGTGATACGATTATTTTTATCGATAGCGATCTGGTAGTGACAGAAAATTTTCTCCAAGCCCATGCCGACGCTTTAACCGCCGGGGCAGCAAGTCTCGGCAGCGATCGCTTATTTACCTACGGCAGTGTCATTAATACCTGTAACTTCGAGCATCCCACCAGTGAACCCTATAAAATCACCGATTTCTCCGCCGCCTATTTTGCCACGGGCAACGTGGCGATCGCTAAAAAATGGTTATTAGCGGCGGGATTATTTGATACCCAGTTTCAACTCTACGGTTGGGAAGATTTGGAATTAGGGGTGAGATTGAAGCAATTAGGACTAAAATTAATTAAATGTCCTGAAGCCGTCGGTTATCATTGGCATCCCCCCTTTAATCTCGCTCAAATTCCCAATCTCATCGATAAGGAAATTCAACGAGGACGAATGGGAGTGCTTTTTTATCAAAAACATCCCACCTGGGAAGTGCGGATGATGATTCAAATGACTTGGATTCATCGACTGTTGTGGGGTTTACTTTCCCTAGGGGGAACCCTGAATGAACGCAGCCTCTCCCCTCTGTTACAATGGTTGATCGATCGAGGTAAACCGCAATTAGCCCTAGAAATTGCCCGCATTTTTCTCAATTGGTACAACGTGCGCGGCGTTTATCAAGCTTATCGGGAAATGCAGCTTCAGTGAAATGTCTTGGCGAACACCGATGAAAGCGTTTCTCACAAAGACGAGGTGTCACTAACCCCGCCCTAAAACCAGAGACTTTGTACCTCACCATCGAGATAACTGCCCTAAGGGTGAACATTTGCCGATAAAAAACTGAATATTTGCTTTCTTTTTCTGATAATTGCTGCCACAATCAAAAGCAATCAGCATAAAGAGCGGCGGAAAACACTGACCACATTTGCCCCTTGTGAATTATCCTCTGAGATTGGGCATATTATAAAGTAAATTTTCCTAGAGGAGGAATCCCATAATGAATATCTTCGATATTTTAATCGGTTTTGTCGGTGGAGGTGCGATCGGGGGTGGGGCTTTATATGCCCTGCAAGAGGGAAAAATCAGGGAAGAACGGCAAAAATATGCGAAAATTCGGGCGGATTTAGGTAAAGCCGAAGAGGAGTTAAAAGACAGCAAAGGACAGTTAAAACCACTCGCTCTCTCCGAAGAACGGATTCGCAATATCGAAGCCACCTATAGAGAAGAAGTGGCTAAATTGCAAAAAGAGTTAGAAGATAGCCAAGGACGTTTGCAAGAGATAGCCAGCGCAACTCCCGCTCAAGCAGTGGAAGTCGCCGATAAAACCCAAATTCAGCAACTTGAACAGGAATACGAGGCTAAAATCGAGGAATTGCGCCAAAGCTACCAAAGTCAAATACAAGAGATTATAGACGGGAAGCAAGGGGAAATAGAGGCTCTGCGTCAAAGTCAACAGGCGCAGATTCTAGAATTAGAAAAGGGCTATCAGTGGCAAATTCAACAACTAGAACAGAGTTATCAAAGCCAACTGTTAGGACTAGAAAATGCCCGCCAAGCAGTAGTGGATGATCGAACCACTGAAATCGTCGAACCCTGGGATGATTTTCCCGATAGCCCCAGGGACGAAGAAATAAATCCTTTTGATGGTTTTATCACCGAAGAAACCCTAGTATTGGAACCAGAATTTGCCCCTGAAACGCCCCTAGAAACGCCTGGTTCCGAATCAGAATTCAGCAGTGAGATGAATCCTTTTGATGGTTTTATCACCGAAGAAACCCTAGTATTGGAACCAGAATTTGCCCCCGAAATGCCCCTAGAAACCTCCGTTTTCGAGGAGACATTTGACGGTTTAAACAGCCCAGAAGAAACCTTAGTTTCTCCAGAAATGACTGAGAGCGAAGATTTTCCCGTCATGGCAGAACCAGCAATCTCTGACTGGGAGATGTCCGCTGCTGAGATAGAATTTCTCAACAGTTTAACATTAGAGGAAGAAACGAGAACTATCGGTAGCCTAGAAGAATTATCGGGTAATTACGGTCAGATTCAAGAAACCGTTAGCAGTGACCCCAGTTTCTCTGATTTATTAGCCCCCGACACCGAAAAATTCGCTGATAACCAAAATTTTCTAGATGACTTATTTGCTGATACCGCTGACAGCAATAACCCCGAATTATTCGATTATTTTGCGGAAGAAACCCCCACAGTTGCATCTAACCGCCAAAAAGTTGCTTCTGTTGCGAGTGACCAAGAAGAACTAGATTTCTTCAGTATGTTGGATAATGAAGAAATGGCTAATCTAGAATCCTTACCTTCTGACGAAGAACTGCCCCTTGATGATCTATTTAGCGATGATTTATTCTCGGATGGGGACAATAGCAAAACCACGAGGCTAGAATCTCATCAGTAGGCAGATTGCCCGCCATCAAGGCAGAAGACAGAATTTCTTCCCCACCCGATTTCTGGCTTCTGACTTTCTTAACTGCGCCACCAGATGGGCGTTTTCCCCCTGTCCCCCGATTCCCTTACCATAACGTGGAAAAAAAATCTACATCAAAAGTAGTGGACATTCATAAAAAAAACAAATATGATGTGGGAGGGTACGTTGTACCCTTTTGACTGTACCTAGCCTTTTAAGGAGATTTTCCCGTGAAACTCACTATCAAAACCCTTGTTTTGTCCACTGCCACTTTCGGCTTAATGTGGGGTTAACCACAGAAACCAAAAACCTACCTAAAGCTTTTTAAAGTTACTCATTTCTGTAGCTATACAACTAAAATAAGTAACTTTGGCCACCGATAGATTTTAAGAACGTTATCAGGTATAATCAAGAGATGAAGCTAGTTGAACGTCATATTATCAGTCAAAACCATCCCTTATGGTCAGAAATAGACCATTATGCCTTCTTGTCAAAAAATTTGTTCAATCTAGCTAACGCTCTTCTGGAACTTTCGGAAATCCCCGACGGAATCCAGATTCTGAAACCCTTGGTTGACAAGTGATCGCTAACTTTTTTTCTAATAAAAACTCAAATTTCGGGTTTCTGTTAGTTAGCGATAGCTTGAAGGCTTACCCCATAAGAGAGCTAGAGTTTAGAGACTGTAAGACTTTTGCCAGACTCCCTCC
>NZ_JAPZQM010000681.1:0-2083 GCF_027530565.1 Microcystis sp. LE19-10.1B
ATATTTTCTATTATTTCCAGGTTTCCTCTCATCGGGTAAATCATCTAATTCTTGACGTAAAAATTGCATTAATTCCGAAATTTCTAGGGTTGCCGCTTTTTGAGCCATCTTGGAATAATTTGACGTGCTGGTGGATTTCTATCTCACCCATTTTACCTTAGCTGACAATAATTATAAATTTTTATTTCCCTTGAATTCCCTATTCTAAAAACAGAACTATAGCGTTTTTCAGTCTGCTGAGGTACAAAAGTTATGGGTTTTAGGCACTCATGCAAGAGGCAAAAGGCAAAAGGGAAGAAAAATAGGTGTACCTCACTAGCTTAGGAAACGCTATATCTTCCTGAATTAACCCCGTTCATTCTCAGCCAACCTCTTTGATTGCTTGAGTATTTATACTTAATTTGTCCAGCCAATTGTTTTTTTTAGTGATCGCCTCTCCCCGAAAATAGTTACTTTGTACTTTATTTTCAATGCCAAAATCGGGGTTAATGCTCTATTTATTTCAAAATGAGAATTGCTGTTCATTCAATCATTCAAATCACAGTTTAGACTTATTATGTGATTACTGGGATGGACTATGATTGATTATTGATGAAGACTTGTTGAATACAACACAATCATAGTATTCATTCAATCATTTCAATCATAGTTTAGACTTATTATGTGATTACTGGGATGGACTATGATTGATTATTGATGAAGACTTGCCAAATACAATACAATCATAGTATTCATTCAATCATTCAAATCACAGTTTAGACTTATTATGTGATTACTGGGATGGACTATAATTGATCATTGATGAAGGTTGGCTGAATACAACACAATCATAGTATTCATTCAATCATTCAAATCACAGTTTAGACTTATTATGGGATTATGGGATGGATTATATTGTTAATATTGTTTTGCAGTACAAAAAGGTAATAAAAAATCATGGACAAACAACTATTACTCAATAAAATTAAACAAGCAGTACAAGCGATCGAACCACAAGCGCAAATATTTCTTTATGGTTCACGGGCGCGGAATGATGCTCAACCAGACTCTGATTGGGATATATTAGTATTAGTTGATGGGATCACCAACCCTACTCGCACATCTCAAATCCGTCGTCAAATTTATGAAATCGAATGGGAAACAGAAGAAGTTATTTGTACCATTGTTCGCAGCAAAAATCAATGGGAACATCCCTTATTACAAACTACTCCTTTCTGGCAATCAGTTAACAAAGAAGCTATTATGCTATGAGTAAAAATTCCCCTCACGATCAACTAATTAGGTATCGTTTAAATCGTGCAGAGGAAGCTTATCAAGATGCTTGTTCTCTTGCTGATGGTGCAAGATGGAATAGTTGTATCAATCGTCTATACTATAGTTGCTTTTATGCTGTTACGGCTTTACTTGCTTATGATAATCTCTCATCTCCAAAACATACAGGTGTCCGTAGTCTCTTCAACAAAAATTACATCCGTAGCGAAATTATTTCAAAAGACTTTGGTGCAGTTTATAACGAATTGTTTGAATACCGTCTCGAAGCAGATTATACAGACTTTGCAGATTTTGATGAATTACAAGTTATTCCTTTCATTGCAAAAGTGAGAGATTTTTTAAATATAATTTCAGACCTGCTTCCTACTGATTAAAT
The DNA here is from genome assembly GCF_027530565.1 of Microcystis sp. LE19-10.1B. NCBI lineage: Bacteria > Bacillati > Cyanobacteriota > Cyanophyceae > Chroococcales > Microcystaceae > Microcystis > Microcystis sp. LE19-10.1B. Next base: position 1,649 of record NZ_JAPZQM010000681.1, read on the forward strand.
GACAAAAGTATTGTATGGCAATACATTAAGTAAAGAGCATCTCAATACACAAATGATGCGACAGTCACATCCATCGTCTTAACTGCGATCAATTTGACTATGGGATGGACTATGATTGATCATTGATGAAGACTTGCCGAATACAACACAATCATAGTATTCATTCAATCATTCAAATCATAGTTTAGACTTATTATGGGATTACCGTTGGTGCTTCTCATCCATGCCCCTTAGATTACTAGATTTTGTCCCCCCCTGAACGGTTACTTCAAGGGAGAAAAAGCGATCGGGCTATAATAGACCTCTTGCATAATTTTTTTATGGTATAATATAAGGTTTTGCTTTTTTCTCAATTCTTAGATTGAAGTGGAAAAAAGAATAAAATGTGATCTTAGGTCAGGAAATCATCTATAATTTTGCTATGTTTATTAGCAA
>NZ_JAPZQM010000375.1:0-7182 GCF_027530565.1 Microcystis sp. LE19-10.1B
TCCACTCTGACCCAGAACCCTGTTTCTCTTCTAAGAACGCTCTCTCCGATTACTATGACCGAATATGGTTTTCCCGTGTTCACTCTTTGCTCTGTCGTCCTTGACCTGCTACCCCTGACACAAGATGTGTCAGGCACTCAGCTTTTAGGAGTATTTTGCTGAAGAAACTATCAGTATAGACCCCGTTTCCACACAGAAACCAGAAGAGCCAAACATCTAGCCGACGATGCCTCTAGCGACTAGATGCCATGATCAAGTCATGTCTGTCCCTGACTAAAATAGAATTAGCGATTTCCCTAAGAGACCTAATTCCATGACGATTATCACTCTTTCACGTTATGTCACCAGAAACAATGAGATTTTAGGTGGAGAGCCAATTATTGAAGGCACTCGCACATCTATTCGCGCAATCGTAGGTCTGTGGCGATTAGGTGTGATGCCAGAGGAAATTCCAACTCATTTACCTCATTTGACCTTAGCACAAGTGTTCGATGCCTTGAGTTTTTATTTGGATCATCAAGCAGAAATTAACGAGTACATTGAACGTAACCAAGTCCCCGATGAGTTGGTGCATCCTTCTGTAAAGGCAGCTTTGGGTAAGCTATGAGCATATTTGCTTCGCTTTACATGGACGAAGATGTGTCGGCGTTAGTTGCAACACTTCTGCGTTCTCGTGGTTTAGATGTCACCACTGTTCCTGAGCAGTCAACTTTGGGCAAAACTGACAGCGAACAATTAGAATTTGCCGCTTCTTTAGGTAGATGTCTTGTCACCCACAACCGAGTTGATTTTGAACGATTACATCTTCAATTCATAGAGGAAGGCAGAGAACATTGTGGAATTATTGTTGTCCCTCAGAAAACTGCCTACGAGGTCGTGCAACGGGTTGGTGTTTTAGTCAACACGTTGACTGTTGATAGTATTAATAATCAGTTACTATACGCATGATTTCTCCGCAAACTTACACTCTAAGCACAAGCCAGCTAACACGATGAAGCGGCGATGTTCTAGTTCATTCATCACCGCTGACCATTGCTGTTAGACAGAAATCCCAGAAATGTTCAATCTAATCTTTATGGTTCTTCGGTTTGTGTTAGGCCATGGACGGGTTATAAAGGGCGATTTTTGTCAATTGTTTTCGATAACGTTTTTAAAACCCGACACCCGACACCCTGTCCGCAGGAAAAACTTTTTTAGCAGACCCTGGTTATTATACCGATAGGACGGGTTGGCCGGTAGAAATGGCTTTTTCGACGATATCGGCGGCCATTTTCACTCCTCCTGTCTTCTGTAGTGCTTTTTGCATTTTCAGGGCATTTTCTCGGTAACTGGGGAAGGATAAGACCTTTTCAATCGCCTTTCGTAAACGGGGAACTTCTAGACGGGAAATCGGAATCACTTCCCCTGTACCCGACCATTTTATCCGAGCAGATACCCCCGGTTGGTCGTTAGCGATGGGAATGGCCACCATCGGTACAGCTTGCGCTAGGGATTCTAGGGTAGTATTTAAGCCTGCGTGGGTGATAGTAAGAGAGGCTCTGGTTAAAAGCTCTAATTGGGGAGCATAGGGAACAACTAGGGCGTTTTTGGTTGTTATTTGAATGTTAGAGTCGGCATTGCCCAAGGATAAAACTAATTGTACCGGCAAATCGGCACAGGCTTCGGCGATCGCATTAAAGGCCGATTGTAGGCGATTTTGAATTGTACCGAGGGAAGCATAAATCAAGGGTTGTCCGGTTAATTTTTCGTAGGGAAAAGGAATCGTTTTTCTGGTGGAGGAATCGTGAAAGGGGCCGGTAAAGTGAAAGTGAGCGGGTAAATTTGACCGAGGAAACTCGAATTCGGCGGGTTGTTGGCTAATTTGAGCAAGGGGGGAATAGCGTTGATTGATGTTTTGATAGGGAATTAACCCCCATTCTTGACGCTGCTGGTTGATTAACTCATTCAGAGGACGAGTCAGAGAGTCAAGGAGTTTATAGCCAATTTTATTGCGAATAACCCCGATAAATGAGGGATTATAGTCCCAAGTGGTCATAAAGGGCGGAATAAGCGGATCACGATTTAAAACCAATGCCCCAGCAAAACTGACAAAGGGAATAGCTAATTTTTCTGCGATTGTACCTCCTGAGGGGGAGACTTGATCGACAATTAGGGCATCAATTCCCAAGCGACGCATCTCTTGAGGGATAGTTTCAAAGAGGGCAGCGGTAGAATTAGTAACTGATTGTACCGTGCGACGGACGGCGGCTTTTCCCTGTAATTGACCAATTTCGGCTAAATTTTTGGCTGATGTGCCTTTCGGATATTGGTCGGGTGCAATTGCCTGAAAATCTAAGCCGGCTGCTTGCACCATTTCTTCACCATCAAGAGTTAAAAAACAGGTAACTTTATGACCGCGTTTTTGTAACTCTTTTCCTAAAGGTAGGAGAGGATTGATATGTCCAGAAGCGGTGGGACAAAGAATGCCAAAATGAGTCATTAAACACCTCCACAGGTTTTCTTTAATTCTTCTAGATTCCAGAATGCTCCACCCAAGGCGGAGAATTGTATGCCTTCAAAGCAGTTACGCACGGCCCCCAAAGCGAGGGGATTAACTAGATAAATAAAGGGGACGTATTCCTGTTGAAGTTGTTGAATTTCATTATAGATAACTTTGCGCTTCTCAAAGTCTAATTCTTGGGAACCTTTGACGTATAAATCGGCGATTTTTTTCTCCCAATCCGCCGCTTGCCAGCCTTGAATCGGCGGGCTGCCGGGTTGAGGTTGTTGGTTAAAAGCGTGGAGATTTCCATCTACATACCAAATATTAGGGGCGTGGGGTTCATTATCGCCAGTAAAACCTAAAATATGTGCTTCCCAATCTAGACTATTACTCAGTTTATCAACTAAATTGCTAAAAGCGATCGCTTGAAAATCCACTTGAATTCCTATTGCGGCTAAATCATTTTTAATTTGCGCCCCAATAGCTTCCCTGATTTTATTTCCTGCATTAGTAATCAGGTTAAATCTAACGGGATTATTATCGATATCGACTAGGAGATTATCACTATTATACTTAAATCCCGCCTCTAATAATAATTCTTTGGCTTTTTCGGGATTATAATCGTAACCTTTCAGGGTTTTATCGTAAAAAGGAGATTGGATAGAAAGAAAAGAATTTTGTTCTTGTCCCAATCCTCGATAGATATCATCAATCATTCTTTGACGATTAATGCCGTAGGCAATAGCTTGACGGAAATTTAAGTTATTAAACCAACGGGATTTAATCGGATCTACTAGGGGTTTTCCGTCGCGTTTTCCTTGATTGAGATTAAAACCGATAAATTGGGTTCCGTAGGCAGGTCCCCCATTAAAAATAGTGAAATTTCCTCTTTCTTCTTCAGTTTTTAAGAGGGAGAAAAATTCGGGAGTTACCCCAATAGAATCTAAACTTCCCGAACGAAATTGCAGTAAAGTTGTATCCTGAGATTCAACAATTGCCCAAATTACCGAAGTTATATGAGGTAATTGTTGTCCCTGGGCATCTTTTTTCCAATAGTAAGGGTTATTCTCAAAAATAATCCTTTGTCCCGTTATATATTCTTTTAGTTTATAAGCACCATTAAAAACAATTTTATCGGGAGGAGTATCTAACCCCCAAGTGGAGAGAAATTCTAACCTACCATCGGGGCTTTTTTTCTGAATAGTTTTTTCTAAAGCGTGTTTAGGTAAAATCGGTGAACTGACAGCATCTAAAAAAGGAGCAAAAGGTTCGGGGAGTTTAAATTCGATTCTGCGATTATCTAGTTTAGTGATAACTGGAAATTCTTTTTTTAATCCTATTCTTAAACTATCGCGGTAGTTGTTAGGAATATCAGGATTTAGATATAATTCTTTATAGGTAAAAACCACGTCATCAACAGTTAAGGGTTGACCATCTGACCATTTTAAACCCTCTCTCATAGTAAAAATAATGCTCAAATTATCATCGGAAATTGTCCAAGATTCTGCTAAGACCGGTTCTTTTTTGCCAGTAATGGGATTTTCTGTTAATAGTCCTTCGTAGGTTAAACCAAAAATATTCGGGGATTCGGCCGATAAAACAGCATTAAAGGTTTTTGGGTCACTTAATACCGATATGACCACTTGATTGCGTCTAACTTGATTACCACAAGCAGTTAGGGAAATCAGCAATAAACAAGAAATTAAAAATACCGTTAATCCCTGCCAAAATTTCACCATAATCTTTAATATTTTTCTGTCCGACTATCTAGAAGTAAAGACCTTGCCTGGCTATATAGGGTTTGCTGAATAAATCTAAAAACCTTGTTGGGTAAGACTTTTAGACTTTTTGTCAATCAAAAAGTACCAGGTATGGGAGTGATCAGGGGGAAAATCCCTGGACTTTTTCCCTAAAAATTAGGTAATTGGCCACCTCAAAACCGGTAAAACCCCACACCCCACACCCCCCACCCCAAACCCTGCCCCCACCGAAAAACTTTTTCAGCAGACCCTATATACACCGAAACTGACCAAGCCGAAAGCCACTGGACTGTTTCCTTGCCCCATCAATATAACAGGAAATGAGACAAAAAATCTCGCCTGGGAAAGATTGACAAAGGCGAGAAACCGTGTTTCCATCAAGAATGGGAGATAAAATCTAAGAACGTTGTTCGATCGGTGTATAGGGGACTTCGTGTTCTCCTGTGTAGATTTGGGTAGGACGGAAAATGCGGTTAGTATTTAATTGTTCTTTCCAGTGGGCCAACCAACCGGCCACCCGGGAGATGGCAAAAATCGGGGTAAATAAGTCATTGGGGATGCCTAATTTCCGATAGACCAATCCCGAATAGAAATCCACATTAGGATAGATACCTTTTTCGCCGTAGATATCCACCATTGCCTGTTCTAATTCTAGGGCGATATCGTAGTATTCATCGGAACCTAATTCCGCGAATAATTGTTCGGCAAGATTTTGTAAAATCGTCGCCCGGGGATCCTTAACTTTATATACCCGGTGTCCAAAACCCATAACTTTTTGTTTATTGGCGATACATTTTTCCACATAGGGACGAACATTAGCCACCGAACCGATTTCCTCTAACATTAACAATACTTCCTCGTTTGCCCCACCGTGGAGGGGGCCGGCGAGAGTTCCCACTGCTGAAGCGATGACACCGTAGGGGTCGGTTAAAGTGGAAGCCGTCACCATGGCCGAAAAAGTCGAGGCATTCATGGTATGTTCGGCGTGGAGGGTCAAACAGACATCGAAAACTTTCGCCGCTAAATCCGTTGGTCGTCTTTCCGTCAACATATAGAGGAAATTGGCCGCATAATCAAGACTATCGTTGGGCTGAATGGGATGATTACCTTTGCGAATTAATTGAAACGCCGCCACCATGGTGGGGATTTTCGCTAATAGCCGGACTACTGCCTGACGGATATATTCGGGATTATCCAAAGCCCGACGGGCATAGTATAACCCTAAAGCCGCCGCCGAAGTTTGTAGCGCATCCATGGGATGGCCTTTTTCGGGGAAGCATTTCATCATGTCTTCGATACGGTACTTGATGCGTCGATGATAACGGATTTCATCGGCAAATTCGTCCAGTTCCGCCCCCGTGGGCAGAACACCCCAGATAAGGAGATAGGCGGTTTCGAGGAAGGTACTTTTTTCGGCGAGTTCCTCAATCCGAATGCCCCGATACTCCAAGATTCCCTTTTGCCCATCCACAAAGCTGATACTCGATTGGGCGGCGGGAATTCCTTCTAAACCTGGCCGATATTCACAAACTGTCATAGTTCTACCTTTCCGTGGCGAAGATTAAGCCCTAACGCTAACTTACTTGATTTTTCCACCCTTACCGAAATTTTATAGAAATTCTTCGGTTCTGCCTCTCCTGTTCAGGATTGGGGAGAATTGGACGGAAATTAATCCTATTTAGCGATTGCTTCGTCGATTTAGTCAGCCCTGCCCTAGCGCATTTTTTCTGGGCTTACCGTTCCGACTCTAGCTAGAGGACTTGATATTTATCTACTTTCATTGTAGCGAGACTATCTCGATCGATTGAGCCGAGCGATAATTTTTTTAAGTTTCTTCGGGATTAATATTTAACTCCCGCAGTTTTGCCGCCAATCGTTCGGCCCGTTGCCGTTCCGCTTCCGCCCGTTGACTTTCCGTTTCGGCCCGTTGTCGTTCCGTTTCGGCCCGTTGACTTTCCGTTTCGGCCCGTTGTCGTTCTTCGTTGTAACTGGTGAAAGGTTGACCATCGGGATAATACAAAACTAACTCTGGTTCGGCTAATTGAAAACGAATGCCCAAGCGAGGACTTACCCAATTATCGAGATTTTCTAGACTTTCGAGCCGATTTTCCCGACGAATACAGCCGCCCAAATCATTTTTATCGGGATTATAAATGTAGTATTCTTCCACACCATAACGGTCATAAAACAGCAGTTTTCTGGTCATTTCCGTTGCGGTATTGCCCGGAGAGAGAATTTCAAAAACCACCTGCGGGGGGATATTGTTCTCTTTCCACTGTTGATAGGAACCTCTTTCTCCCTTGGGTCTGCCAAAAGCTACCATCACATCAGGCGCTTGTCGAGTCTTATTATCTCCCTCCACGGGATACCAGAGTAAATCGCCAGCGACAAAAACATCGGCATTATTGGCAAATAACCAGTCTAGATTCGATTTAATCGTCGTAATCCAGCGAAATTGTCTTGTATTATCGGCCATCGGTTTACCATCGCTATCGGGATAGACGATTGCGGTTTTCGGGCTGTCGTCGAGTTGTCTAACCATTGCTTAACCCTAGAATTTCGTCTTGGCTTCCTTAATAGTATAACTTTACTAGAAAAAACCAGGGCAAATATTTAGGGACGGTGATGATCCTAAATCCTGTTTAAAAAGTATCGGAGAGTGGGAATTAGTCAACCCTGCCCTAGAGCATTTTTTCTGGGCTTACTGTTGCGACTCTAGCTAGAGGACTTGATATTTAAGTAGCTGGTTATAATTAAATTAAAAATGGATTTTAGGTTTGATCCCCCCTGCCCCCCTTAATCTATCCATTAGTCACATCTTTCTTAACATAAAATTTGACAAAAAGAGAAAAGTGTGCCAGATGGCTCAAGGGGGTTCTATGGGGGAACTAATTTGATGAGATAGTTTCCAAGTCTCGCTGATATCATGTAACCTTCGCA
>NZ_JAPZQM010000765.1:0-2181 GCF_027530565.1 Microcystis sp. LE19-10.1B
ACCTCTGCTCTTTCTTCTTCTTTAAGAGCTTTTTGTAAGTTTTTCTTTTCTTCTAAGTCTAGGAAATCTTTGGCTGGCATAAGTAGGATTTTTCTAAAATTACTATTTCTATTTTAGGTGGTTTAAGTGCGTTTTAGCTTATTTCTTAACATAAAGTTTGACAACAACTATGGTATAACTTCACAAGAACTTGATATTATTATTACAATAGTCTCAAAAACAATGATCGAATTAAGTCCCGCCGCCGCTAGAGAAATTGAACGTTGGAGTCAAAGCCGTTGTCTGACTGGTTCCTATCTGCGTTTGGCAGTAAAAAACGGTGGTTGTTCGGGACTTCACTATCATCTCGAATTAACCCCTATTGTGGCAGAAAACGATCGCTTTTATCAAAGTCAGGGTATTAATATTTTAGTCGATCCTGACAGCGATCGCTACCTACAAATTTTAAAATTAGACTATTCAGAAGATCTCATGGGTGGTGGTTTCCGTTTTACCAATGCCAACACCCAAAATACCTGCGGTTGTGGTCTTTCCTTTAGTGCTTAATTAACTACTCCAAATAGCCAAGACAACTAAAAGCGCATTAACCAGATAAAATGCTCCCACAATCTTGGTTTCCGTCCAACCACTTAATTCTAAATGATGATGAAAAGGAGCCATTTTTAATAATCTTTTGCCCTTGCCATCGGGTCCTTTTGTGGCTTTATAATAGATAACCTGAGCGATTACCGAAAGAGATTCCAGAAAGAACAGACCACTAATTAAAAATAATCCCCAGAGATGTCCAGTAATTAAACCCACCGCAGCTAAAGCACCTCCCAAAGCGAGGGAACCCGTATCACCCATGAACACTTTAGCGGGGTTGCGGTTATGAAAAATGAAGCCTAGACAAGCACCAGCAAAACAAGTGCAGAAAATCGCTAAATCCGGATGACTAGGGGCGATAATAAGACCTAAACCCAAAAATGCGATCGCACCAGTTCCCCCCGCTAATCCATCCACCCCATCGGTGAGATTAGTGGCGTTACTTTCAGCCACAAGGACAAATCCCGCCAAAATCCAGAAGAAAAAGCCCAAAGGAATGACTAATCGACCCCAAAGGGTGATATCGGTACTCACCTGATTGACCAACATCCAGAGGCAAAAAAGCACCGCCCCCGTTATCTGTAAAATTAACTTCATCTGGGGAGACAGGCCTTTATTCGACTTATAACGCAGAATTTGCCAATCATCTAACCAACCGATACCCATGTAAACAAAGGTCAGCAAAGCAACCGCCACCACATTAGGGGCGAATTTAGACCAGATTAAAGCGAAAATAAGGGCTACTGGCACAAAAAAGCTGCCTCCCATGGTCGGGGTTCCTGCTTTCTTTAAATGAGCCTGGGGTCCATCTTCGCGCATAATCTGACCCATTTTCAAGCGCCGCAGCATCGGCACCACTTGACAACCAAGACCAGCACTGATTAATGTTGTGGCCATCAGGGGGAGTAACAGGGAATTAGTGGACTGAAAAAAAACTACTAACAGAAATAGTAATCCCGTTAGTAGAATCAGGAGATGGGTTCCAGTGGGTTTTTTAAAGATAGGGGCGGAAAAAATGTTAGCGTTCACGACTAAAGCGCCAGATAAGGGTAAAATTTGCCAAAGAAGACGGGATTAATCTTCATCTAAGACTAATTCGTCCTCGTCGTCATCATAACCGATATCATCGACATCCATGAGTTCAGATAGTTCCACATCTTCTTCGAGAGTCAGATCCGGTTCGGCGATTTTATCCCGGGGAATCATGCGATTATTTTTTTCTAACCACTCGACAATGGAAGCGTCTTTTTTTAGGGGAATAACCGCGGCCGGTTCATAGCGGGGTTCTTGACGAATAGAAGGATTAAGCATAATTACTCGACGATTAGCAGCAATCATTTCGAGTTTACCATGTCTTTTAAGGCTCTGTTGACATCCTCGCCGCCGTAAAACGGACGGCGATTCCTCACCACGCCACTTTTTTAGGGTGGTCGCTGAATGGGGTTGACGCTTCACCGAAAAACGCTTAATTGCTTAAGTCTGACTCTTTCGACCCGTCCGTTTTGAGTGTCCGGATGCCGGACGGCCACTTTGAACAAGTCGAAAAAATCTAATGTTCAACCTTATTTCCTAGAAAGTTTTACTCGTTCAAGGCCG
>NZ_JAPZQM010000341.1:0-3585 GCF_027530565.1 Microcystis sp. LE19-10.1B
CTCAATTGTCTATCTTTTGGTATTAACCTATTTGTGCCTTAAGTCCTTTCCTGTATGAATTTCAGCTACTTTTGAGCGTAGTTGCTCTCATCGAATTTTATTTTAAGTTAATTATTTGCATAACAATTCCCGAAGAGCCTAAATTGTTAACCCAACTAGAACAAATTCAAGGTTGGGAAAAACACATAAGATTTGGAACACAAATTCGTGTCATCAATAACAAATATGCCTTAATAATTGAAGATGCCCTGCGCTGTATGACAAGTTCAGATTATCCTTATTGGAGTTACCAAATGGCGAGAGATTATGCTGAACGCTATAACTCAAGCTGTGGCAGTGGACTAACTTCTGAATCCGCTCCTTTAGTCGCAGAAATTGCTGAGTTTTGGTGTCAATATTATTTTGGCAAAACTCTCACAGAGAAATTCCCTGATAAGAGTTGACATCAAAATAGAATAAAATTTAATAATTTTTATCTCCATACTGTTCAGGAGGTTGCCCTACTAATTCAGTAGGATAAGCTCTTGATTTTCTTCATTTAGAGGGGCTACATTTTCCCAGACCATCTCAAATTTCCATTCTTCGATTAAATCATAAATAAAAATTAACTGACTTCTCGATGATAAGGATAAATCTCCTAATTTCTAACTATCATTGTAAGGAGGAATTTCGGTGAAAGGATGGAAAATTTATGTCGTGCAACGGGAGTGTCAAATCAACGAGGCACAGAGGTTTTTGGGATAGGTAAGTCATCTGCACTCCCGATGGCAAAGCCCCTCAAGATAACGATTTGTAATTAGTTGAATTATATACCAATTTTCAATCGTCGTGACTAACATCTAAACAGAATATTGACCTTGATTAAAGTTGGCCGTTCTCGATACTTTCTTACGTTTCTATTAATCTTTCGTCATCGATCGCTGCCTAACGATAAGGTCTTGTCCACTGTCCGAGTGATTCTCCCCTCACTTAACGAACCAAGCTGCCGTATCAACAAAAACCTTCGTCACTTGAAATGCCCATGCTGCTCACAAAATTGGCTAATTGTCAATAGCGTTTTAGGTGCGCTTACCTTTAGGTAGGGATAATTACATGGTTTGAACGGAATAAAATTTTAATTTTTCCTCAATCTTTCTGACAATTCGGAGCGCTGTGACTCCCGAAATCTTCAATTATTCTATTAAGTGCTATAATTCTATTGATGAAACAATTTTTGCTGGTAGCTAGTTAAGCTTAGAAGGAGTTGATATTATGTTAGTTAAAGGAATTAAAAAAGGCAAAACTATTGAGTTATTAGAGGAAGTTGATTTTCCTGATAATGAAGAGTTATTAGTGGAAATTAGAGAGGTTAAGGATTTTGGGTCAGCCTTGCAAGATTTTATACAAAGAGTAGATTTGGCAAGTATTGATGATGATAGTTTTGATAATTTACGCGACAAGTCAACGGGGAGAGATGTTCGTTTATGACTCTCAAATATTTGCTAGACACTAATATTTTGTCAGAGGCTAAACGACCTCAGCCGAATCAGAAGGTCATGACGAAGCTAAGATTATCTAAACGGGAAATAGCCACAGCTACTCTGGTAATCCATGAGCTATTATTTGGTTGTTTTCGACTTCCTCTGTCTAAAAAACGCCAAGACTTAGAGGATTATGTAAATAACGTTATTTTAGCCAATCTACCTTTATTCGATTATGACTTAAAATCAGCCCAATATCACGCACGGGAAAGGTCAAGATTGTCTAAATTCGGTAAGAGTCCTGCTTTTGTCGATGGTCAAATAGCGTCTATTGCTTTTACCAACAATTTGACTTTAGTTACCAATAATGTTGATGATTTTCAAGATTTAGAAGGTTTAGTGATTGAAAATTGGTTTCTCTAATCTGTAATTGTTCCGTGTTAATACTCGATAAATCATTTGCTCCCCCAGAAAGATGATCACTGCGTCATCGATCGCTCTCTAAGGATCGGGTTATGTCCATAGTCGGTTTCAATTCTCCCCTCACTTAACGAATCGTTAAGTGAGCAGCTCAAACTGGGTTAAGGTTCCGTTAGGGTGGGCTGTTCTCGATACTTTCTAACATTCGTTTGATAGCCCCATCGATGGTTGCCGTACCGACGCGATTTCGGTATCCTAGCAGCCGCTCCCAAGTAGCCTGTTCTACCCTGACATACCACTCACAGCCGTTACCCGTCCTGTAATTCAGCCCTTCTTTGACTTGAAATTTAGCGGTTACATCGATGGTTTTTGAGGAAAGGAAGTCCGAACCTAACATTTCTCTGTTGCCATCGTCGAAAAGGATGATGGCCGCGTAGGGATTGGGCAACGCGGTTATCTCCCCCGTCTGTCCTTTTCTGGGATGCTCACCAGTAACGGTGACAGAATTTCCCACGGTCAACCGAGTAGATTTAACTGACCCATCTTCACTTAACGAATTTTCCGTTAGGGTTTGATCCTCACTTAACGAAATTTCCGTTAACGTCCCGTCTTCTTTTTCACTTAACGATTTTCGATGCCGACCGATGTTAGTGGTGTCCATGGTCGAGACGGTTCCGTGTTTAGTCTGATAAATTCTTTGTCTCTCACTTAACGATTCGTTAAGTGAGAGACGCAAACGATTGACCAGATCGGCGGAAACAAAACATAATTTGGCAATACGGTTGTTACTAGGGACTTCCAGAGAATAAAATACCCAACAAAAAAATAGAAAAGTGTTTTTTTGAAAAAGTAATTATTTTTGTCTAGGAAAACAAAGAGTCTCCCATTACAACCTATTTTCCCGAAAAAATAGGCAGCACAAACTCTTATACTTCCGAGCTTTTTCGAGTATAACAAGGACAAGTTAAAGAATCAAAGACAGTTTTTAGCTAACCATCTTAGTTAACTACAAACTACAGGGTAATCGCGCGTTGACCGAGCCCTTGAATTCCGAGAAGTTAGTCTAAATTTTGGCGTTTGTTCCGATTCTATCCGAGTAATTTTCCGAAATTTAGGGGGTTTCTAATCCTCGAAAACCGATGAACTCAGAAGGAACTTTATCTACTGGGTTCTTTCATTCCAGACTGGATTGGTCGCAACGCGCTCGCTGCGCGAGAACGCTCACAAGTCTAATTGACACCTCCTTTTTCAGTCAACCGCACTGGCCTCCAAGATTTTTACCATGAAATTATCATCCATGCTCGCCCTATAACGTTTCATTTTCAGACTCATTTTCGAGGGCTCCCGCTTCAACAAATTCACACTTAAACGGCGCAACAGACCTAGGTTTTCCGCTCCATGCCCCAGACGAACCCGACTGGCATCTTCATTAAAGGTAACATCGAGTACCCAATGGAGACTATTTTCAATACTCCAATGTCCGCGAATCACCTCGGCGTGTTTTTGGGCATCCGCTGCTAAACTACTGATGAAGAAGCGAATTTCTGTAGTAGTTTTATTCCATCCCACATTCCGCACCCTCAACTGTCACATAAGCTGTCCCCCTCCAGAGACTTGAGTAAAAATACCTAGCTGGTGAAGGTCTTCTCGGTGGCCGCTAGGGGGGTCTTGAGACCCCTAATTATGAAAAAATAGGAATTGTTGG
>NZ_JAPZQM010000283.1:0-4168 GCF_027530565.1 Microcystis sp. LE19-10.1B
TCAATCCTTATCTGGCAAGAGATTTAATTGATTAGTTCGCTCCAGATCGCAAACAATTGACAAAAATTGCGGCAATGTCTGTCTCTATAAAGGTTTCATTCCTTATAACCCCGTCCATTGCATAAGACAAACCGAAGAACCCTAATCCCTTACAAAAAAATACTCCGAAATCCTCGTGAACTTTATTTTAAGTCACCATGCCGAAGAAAAAATTATTCAACGCCAAATCTCTTTAAAAATATTGCAGGACATCCTCAATAATCCTGAGCAAATTTTAGAAGAAGATGGACTCAAAGTTTATCAAGGTACGTTTGTCACCATTAACAATCAAACTTATCTTCTGAGAATTTACATTAATGACTTAGTTGAGCCTCAAAAAATTGTTACACTATATGTTACCAGTAAACTTAAAAAATATAGGCAGCTATCAAATGAAAGCTAAATATGATGCTGAAGTTGACGTTTTAACAATTACCTGGCATGACACACCCGTAGAAGAAAGTGAGGCAATCAGTCCGGGGGTTATTCTTGACTATGATCAAGCAGGTAATGTAATCGGGATTGAAATTCTTAATGCTTCTCGAAAAATCGAGAATTTTTCTCCGAATGTGCAGGTAGCTATTTCTTCTCGATAAAGGTGATCGCTGATCCTGTAGTGCGAGCGCCGATCTGTAGGTTGGGTTGAGGTAACGAAACCCAACATTGCCTTTATTTCTTACCTTAATTTTTTGGGTTTCACTTCTACATTTTATTCCATACCAATATCACTATCAAAGATCAGCTTTTCTGAAACTCCCCACATCTGATCATAAATTCCTTCTTCAACATAACGGTGAAAACTGGAATATTGCCAATCTTTCGGAGCGTTTACTAATCCATGATGCACGGTATTCGAGATGATTAACAAAATCTCAATAAAAAACCCTTGACAAATCCCCGCCCTTGACAGATACTTATATATAGAATGGGAATCCGTACCTTCCTACAAACCCTCTTTTTTTAGGTCAAATAATGCGATTAAATTTATTCCTGCTCCCTGGGGTTGAGTTCTAGCTTCAGCAGTTTTAGGAGATGGGAAATATGGCAGCTTGGATTATCGCTATTGTGAGCATAAAATCTTCCTATTTGTAGTGCCAGTTGTTCTCTATATCTTTCTGGGGGTGATGTATGGTCCTCTGGAGGTTCAACTTGTAACCAATATTGCTTCGCTTTTTTGATAGTCAACAGAGCCAGCACTAATTCCGATTGGCTATTGTCGTGGCTAACTTGATATTGTTTTTGCCAAGATAGCTGTAATTTCTCCACTTCCGATAGTTCTAGGTTTTGACAATGAGAAATTCTCCCTTTAACTCTGGAAAAATTATTTTTTAAATCGGCATCATCCTTAATTTTATCTGCCATATCAAGATAAATATTTTCTAGCCTAGCAGCGGAATTTTGATAAACAGCCGAATGTTCGCTAAGAATTGATTGAATATGAGTATCGGGAAAAATAAAATAGCACTCTTTATGAATCAATCCCGTCACCCAAATTCTATGCTGTCCAACCCGATTGACTTTAATCAGTGATTTTTTATATAAGTCCTCAAAAATTTGCTCTAAATCCTTAAATGGATAGGAATCATCTAAACGTTTATTTTGTAAGTCTAAATCGACGATAGCGAACAGTTGCTGGGGATTTAAATAAGAAGCTTCTGGGTTCTCTTGATGCAAACGCAAAAGATTAAAGTAAGTATTTAAAACATCATTTCTATCACCACAGTTAAAAAAAGTCGGTATCTTTTGTCTCCAATCCCTAGGAAGACAAGCTTTATAAAAATTAGCATCGGGAAAATCTGCCATAGCTCGATAGGATTGAGGAGATAACCTGCCGGCATTTTTTTTGATTTCCCCTTCACAGAGGATGACAAATTTATTACGAATTTGACAGTTTGCCAGAATAAATTGACAATGTTCTAAAAGTTCCGTTTCCTTAAGACTCATGGGTTAGTTTCTCCATCTTTATTTCAATAGTTTTGGTTCTATCTCTTTAACATGAGCGGGAGTTAAAGCTTGACAGAGTTCATAGGAATGAGTGGCAAAGATATATTGATTGCTAGGTTCCCATTCCTGCAAGTCCTCAATAATTTTATATTGCCAGTCGGGATGGAGAGCAATCTCAATTTCATCCATCAAGACAATCGCATCTTTTATCCTACGATACTTTAGCCACAGATAGATACTTAATCGCTTCAGTTCCCCATGACTCAAATCCTCTGGATATAATTCTTCTCCGTTTGTGTCTCCTTTGAATTTAAAGGTAATCCCCGATATATCTTTATCTAAATTAATTTCTTTGTCGGATAAAATTGAATTTAAGTTTTGCCGTATTAGTTGATAATTATTTCCATATTCACCAGTTTCTATAGCTTGGGCAAAATCTTGATCACGAGCCATGATAAAGTAATTAATCAATAGCTCAACTGGCAGAAAATCGTAGGTAAATAAGTTGCTAAGTTTCTTTTTAATATCTGCCATGGCTAAATAATAGTTACTAGAGTCTGGATTCCCTTGATTTATCTGAAAAAGACTCTTGTTAGTAGCTTTAGGTAAAAAGATAAAAACTTGCGTTGAAGGTGCGGCTAAAAATATTTTTGAGGATAATTCTTTCATGAATAATTGAAATTCTTCTTGGGTTGCTTGAATAAATTTACACAACAAAAATATCTCTTGATTCTTCTGGTTATTGGCTTGACAAAGATATATTAAGCTATTTATTCCTAAAATATTTTTAATTATTTTTGTTTGCTGAAGTAATGTTTGAGATTGAGGAGCATCAATGTATATTTGAGCATTCGTCATTCCCAGTTTATCTTGAATAGAATTTATTATTACCTCTAAAAAATTTGCTGGATATTCATCTAAGTATATATCTATTGTTGATATTATGTCTAAATCAAATAAAAAATTGAGTTCTTCTGGGGTAAATAAATGTCGAATTAATTTGTTTCTTTCTGTTTCATCTTCTAGCTTCAATGTTGTAAGTTTTTCTTGAATATTTTTGAGTCTTTCACGTTGGCCATTTAGCTTTTTGATTTTTTGTTTAATGTCCTGTAATTTTTTTAAATCATCAACGTTAACAGTATCCAAATCTTCTTTTTGTCCGTCAAGATTAGATACCAAGTCTTTTACATAAGCATCTCTGCAAATAAAAAAATCTAGTTTTACTTCTTCCCGATTGTCGGTTAGAATTTCAAAAATAGCCAGGGTTTTCTGCTCTAACTCATCTTCTAGTTGACATCGATGGAGTAAATTTACCACATATTCTATCTTTTCTGGATCACCAGAACAATGAAGCAGGATAAAAATTAATTGTAGAAGGGTACTTTTGCCACCGCCATTTTGACTACCGATAGGGAATATCTGGGGAAAAAAGTCTTTCTCGAAACTAAGATCAATATTCTTTAACACTCGAAAGTCAGGAACTTGAACCCGTAGTAACCGCATTGTCAAAACCCCTGTAATCCTATCCTCTTGCTCATCTGCTTATTGTAGCCCACAGGCAAAGGTGAAACAATCTCTTATCCTACCGGCCAAATTCTGGCAGATTTTTTCAAAAAAATCCTTGACAAATCCCCGCACTTGACAGATACTTATATATAGAATGGGAATCCGTGCCTGCCTGCGAACCCTCTTTTTTTAGGTTAGATAAGCGTCAAGAAAATAAAAACCTAATACCTGACCAGCACTAAACAGGATAGGGTATGACAACTAAAGACTTATACGAACAAGACTATCTTGCTTGGTTAGAAGAAACGGCCAAACAACTGCGACAAAGACGGACAGATGTATTAGATTGGGAACATCTCGAAGAAGAAATCGAAGCGCTGGGGAATGAACAGAGACATAAAGTAGATAGTTATCTCCTACAATTGCTCATTCATCTGCTTCTCTACCAATACTGGCCGGAGGAAAGAGAAAGATGTGCGCGGGGATGGCAGGACGAAATCGCTAACTTTCGGGTGGAATTAGAACTTTTATTGGAGTCGAAAACCCTTTATAACTATTTTTTAACCAGAATCGCCGTTATTTACCCCAAAGCAGTGAAGCGAGTCCGACAAAAAAGCCAATTACCGGCCGCTATCTTTGCCGAAAGCTGCCCCTATAGTCCCGAACAAATCCTCGATTC
>NZ_JAPZQM010000315.1:0-2597 GCF_027530565.1 Microcystis sp. LE19-10.1B
ACTCCTCGATTTACCAAATGTAACAGTGGTCAATTATCAAAAAATTGCTCAGACAATTTTCCTAAAGCTCGCTCTTTTAAATGAAACAATTGAATGTCCGAATTGCCATCAAACCTTGGACAGAATCAATCAGACAGAGTACAATCTAGTCAGAGATTTGTCAAGATTAGGCAATCCGGTATATTTAGAAGTACCACGCCGCCAGTTTCATTGTCAAAAGTGCCAAAAGTAGATCAGCGAAAGACTGAGTTTTATGAGATTAAGACAGCATCACACAATTCGCTATGAATCGATGATTTATGAGAGAGTAAAAAATTGTAGTATCGAAGAAATAAGTCGAGAAGAAGGGTTAGGATGGTCAGAAGTTGAGTTAATATTTAATAACTGTGCTAAAGAACTAGAAAAGGAAGAGTGGGAAGCACCAGAACGAATAAGCTTAGATGAGTTTAGTAACTTAAAAGGACATAAAGATTTCATAACAACGGTCGTAGATCTGGACAAGAAAATTTTACTAGATGTGATTAAAGGACATAAGCAGGAAGAATTAATGGAAGCCTTAAAAGCACAGCCAGACGCAGTTCGGGAGAAGGTGAAAGAAGTGAGCGTCGATATGTGGTCAGGATTTACGGCAGTGATCAAGGAATTATTTCCCAATGCTAAAATCATCTATGACCGTTTTCATGTAATGGCTATCATCAATGACGAGCTTAATAACTTGAGAAAGTTAATGGGGGTGCATCAAAAAGGATTACCTCATTTATTATGGAAGAATAAAGAGGACTTAAAGGACGAGCAAAAACAACAACTAGAAGTTATCTTAAAAGAACATCCCTGCTTGGGAATAGCCTGGGAGATGAAAGAAGAAATTAGACAAATTTATCAAAGTAGTAAAACGTTCAGAGGTGCTGAGAGAAAATTGGAAAAATGGATAAGAATAGGCGGAATATTATAGGAAAGTAGTGCCAGTATGATCGAGAAGCATTTGCCGGGTATTTGTAATTACTTTGAAAATCATACAACCAACGGATTAATTGAGGGAATGAATACCAAAATAAAGCTTATTAAAAGAATGAGTTATGGATTTACCAATTTTCAACATCTTCGACTTAAGCTGTTTGCTTGCTTTAATTCATAACAAAAATTAACACACGAAAACCAGAAGAGCCGAACAGCTACATTCAGTCACAATTGACGACAGTTTGTCTGGAGGCAATATAGCGCAACGTGTTCCCTCCTTGATGTTGAATGACAACTCGGTATCGGTATAATTACCGAATTCAACTCGGACTGGGAGACAAACATAATGTGGATTGGAAACTTCAGAAATCATCGACTTGCCTTCGGGTAGTTCACAAGATTGTTGAGAACTTTGATCAAAAGTTGTTTCTGTTTGAGTCCCAGTCATTGCCTTGGCTCTTTGACTTTCTAGACCTCTTATAGGTAATCGGATACCACCAACCCTAACCCATCCGTTTTCTCTTATAATACCTCTTCTACGGGGAGGTTTCTGTGAGCCGTAATGACATCGCATTTCAATTTCATCAATAGCTTCCTTTACTTTTTTAACCAATTCATCCTTCTCGAATATCAACTCTGCTGCTAACAAAAATTTAGGTCTGGTAGGAGAGATAACCAGCTTACCTTCGGATACATATCGATCAAAAGATTCATGAGAACTCATTTCTGTGCTATTCATAGTTATTGCCCCAGTTCTTGCAATTTTTTGACACCAATGTACTCTTCAACAGGATTTATCTCGCGGAACGGCTCAACAGAAGCTTGTAGGATATATCCGCCAGTTTGAGCAGGAACGCCAATATCAACGGGTCTTAATTTGGATTCAGGCGTGTTTGGAGGAGGCGACTCTACAGAAGATACAATCTCTCTTTCCTGAGTGAAAAGATTAAGAGTAAAGCGCACACCCTGAATTAATTTTCCTACCTCATCTACTAGCCCAATAAACGCCCGTATAATCTTCTCTGGTTCATACAAGAAGCAATCGTTGAGTACCATCAACAAACTTTTACCTTCAGTTATCTGATAACGATTGTT
Organism: Microcystis sp. LE19-10.1B; assembly: GCF_027530565.1. Lineage (NCBI taxonomy): Bacteria > Bacillati > Cyanobacteriota > Cyanophyceae > Chroococcales > Microcystaceae > Microcystis > Microcystis sp. LE19-10.1B. The sequence continues at coordinate 2,053 of NZ_JAPZQM010000315.1, forward strand.
AGCATGGCAAAGCAAATTCTCAAGGTAGGCGTGAGCGTTTTTATCGTTAAAAAGTGATGTTAGAAGCGGCTAAATAGGATCGGTACAACAACCTCCCACAGAACCTAGCTTAATTATCCCACCATAGCCAAGGGTAAAACATTAAATTTTAATGTAATGCCAATTCGGAACCCCAGTGCGATCGCTGATCTTGTAGGTTGGGTTGAGGTGACGAAACCCAACACTACCTTTTTCCCAAATTACCACCCAATATCTGAGTTATAATCAATACCATCCATTCTACACCTTAATCAAATAACTTAACTTAAGTGGGTGGGTGGAATTAAATATAAGATGAACGTAGGTTAGGTTGAAGCATGAAACCCAACTCCCGCATGGGTTACGCTACCGCTAACCCATCCTACAAATGGCTCTTCGTTACTTGTTATGGTTCGATAGGGGGGCATAAATCGACTAAATCCTTATCTGGCAAGAGACTTAATTGATTAGTTCGCTCTAGATAAAAAACAATTGACAAAAATCGCTAAATGCCTTTCTCTATAAGG
>NZ_JAPZQM010000551.1:0-2964 GCF_027530565.1 Microcystis sp. LE19-10.1B
TAACCCTTATATAGAAAGGCATTTAGCGATTTTTGTCAATTGTTTTTGATCTAGAGCGAACTAATCAATTAAGTCTCTTACCAGATAAGGATTTAGTCGATTTATGCCCCCCTATCGAACCATACCAAGTAACGAAGAACCATACTATTGACTGATAACTTACCCACTGATAACTGATAACTGATAACTGATGCAAGGCTGACGGCTAATATTGATATCGCTCGCGATTTAAGACTAGGGTGGCATTTTTAGCGACAAAATCGATAATTTTTTTGGCCACATCCACACCGGTGGCCGCTTCTATTCCTTCTAAACCGGGAGAAGAATTGACCTCGATAACCACAGGCCCGTGATTGGACCGTAATAAGTCCACACCCGCAACCCGTAAACCCATGGCTTTAGTGGCCCGTATAGCCGTACTGCGTTCCTCTGGGGTTAATTTTATCTTTTCTGCTTTGCCACCGCGGTGAAGATTAGAACGAAAATCCCCTTCGGCCCCCTGTCGCTTCATCGAGGCTACCACTTTTCCATCGATGACAAAACAGCGCAAATCTGCCCCACTGGCCTCTTTAATGTACTCTTGTACTAGAATATTAGCTTCTAATTGCCGAAAAGCTTCAATAACTGACTTGGCTGCTTGGTCGGTTTCCGCTAAGACTACCCCAATACCTTGGGTTCCCTCTAATAATTTAATCACTAGAGGGGTGCCGCCGACGGTTTCGATTAAACCATCGATATCTTCAATTGCGTGAGCAATTCCCGTCACCGGTAAACCTATCCCTTCCCGAGCGAGGATTTGCAGACAACGCAATTTATCCCGCGACCGGGAAATTGCTTGGGAGTCGTTGGCAGTAAAAACATTCATCACCTCGAATTGTCGGACGACTGCGGTTCCATAGAAGGTTTTTGAGGCGGCAATACGGGGGATAATCGCATCGAAACTCTCCAAGGGTTTACCGTTATAAACAACCGTGGGTTTATGGGAGGTGATGTTCATGTAACAGCGCAAATAATTGATCACTCGTACCTCATGGCCTTGAGCTTCTCCCGCTTCTTTCAGTCGCTTGGTGGAATAAAGAGAAGCGTCTTGCGATAAAATAGCGATTTTCATAAATTTTCGCTTAAATATTGCTTTGACAACTGAATAGCTCGTTATCCCCTAATATTGGCTTTTTTGGCTGGCAACTCATAAAATTTCTGTTCTCGATCGAAGTCCATCGATCATTATGGCGCTGACAGTTCCCTTTGAACAGTTGGGTTAAATGAAAAGTAAAAAGGATCAAGCTTAAGACTAGATTTGTTTTTGTCGTCAGGCTAAGTTTAAGTAGCTGGTTATAATTAAATTAAAAATGGATTTTAGGTTCGATCCCCCCTGCCCCCCTTAATAAGGGGGGTGCCGATCCCCCCTGCCCCCCTTGATAAGGGGGGTGCCGATAGGCGGGGGGATCCCCCTTGATAAGGGGGGTGTCTGAAAACTTTTAACACCTACCTACTTAAGTTATAGTTTTAAGTATTTAATTGACTAACAAAGACTAGAGAAGGAGCAAAGGGAAAAAATGTCAATTAATCAATACAATTTTGTCACGGTTTTGCTACTAGGGATGATCGATCGGCTAGAATGATAAGGTGATCAACGATAATAATTATGACTTTACTAGCGAAATCTTTAGAGGAACTGACCGACTGGGTAAAAGACCAGGGACAACCCGCTTATCGGGGTAAACAATTACACCAATGGCTATATGAAAAAGGGGTGCATTCTTTGGCGGATATTTCCGTATTCCCCCAAGAATGGCGCAGCAAGCTGGCGGATTATCCTATCGGTCGTTCCCTTATACATTATCGCAGTGTAGCACCCGATCGCACTCGTAAATATCTGCTAAAACTGGCGGATGGTTTAATTATCGAAGCGGTGGGAATTCCTAGTGAAAAAAGATTAACAGTCTGTGTTTCTTCCCAAGTGGGTTGTCCGATGTCCTGTGATTTTTGTGCCACGGGAAAAGGGGGTTTTACTCGTAATTTAAAAGCGTATGAAATCGTTGACCAAGTGTTAACAGTACAGGAGGATTTTCAGCAACGAGTGAGTCATGTGGTGTTTATGGGGATGGGGGAACCTTTATTAAATATTCCCGAAGTGGTGACAGCGATTCATTCCCTGAATCAAGATGTGGGTATCGGTCAGCGTTGTTTAACGATTTCTACGGTGGGATTACCCCATAAAATCAAGCAACTAGCAGAACATAATTTACAAGTAACTTTTGCTGTTAGTCTCCATGCTTCTAATCAACAAGTTCGAGCTAAATTAATCCCCAGTGCCGACCATTATTACCTAACTGATTTGATTCAAGACTGTCAGGAATACGTTCAAATCACGGGACGAAGGGTGACATTTGAATACATTCTTTTAGCGGGAGTGAATGATTTACCCGAACACGCAGGGGAATTAGCCAAACTGGTGAAAGGTTTTCAATCTCACGTCAATTTAATCCCCTATAATCCCATTCAAGAGGTGGATTATCAACGGCCTGATGAAAAGAGAATCAGAGCTTTTAAAACTATTTTAGAACAGGAAAAAGTCGCCGTTACTGTCCGTTATTCGAGAGGTTTGGCAGCCAATGCGGCCTGTGGACAATTGCGAGCGAGCGTTATGGTCAAATAAACTTGATTTGTTCACTACTCTATCATCAGTTTTCTCTGTTATAATTAGAGTAACAGAGGAGTGTTGGTTGTGTTGTTTGTTAATAATTGTAAAATTTAATCAAGATCGGGATGGTTATCGGGCAACACCTCAACGGTGGGGGCAAGTAACTGTTAAGTGTGCTTCTTTAACTAGGGCTTGCTGAATAAATCTAAAAACCTTGTTGGATAAGGCTTTTAGACTTTTTTGACCTCAAAAAGTGCCGACCATTGGAGGGATCGGGGGTAAAATTCAGGTACTTTTTCCCTGAAAATTAGGTAACTGAC
>NZ_JAPZQM010000093.1:0-2095 GCF_027530565.1 Microcystis sp. LE19-10.1B
GAGTGATTGGGGGGAAAATTTAGGGATTTTTTCCCTGAAAATTAGGTAATTGACCACCTGAAAATGGGTAAAACCCCACACCCCACACCCCACACCCCACACCCTGCCCCCACGAAAAACTTTTTCAGCAGCCCCTATTTAATTGGGGGTTAAACCACCAAGAATGGCTAGGACTTGCTGAAAAAGTACGGGCGAAGCATTCGGATAGAAAATCTACGGTTTCACCGATAGGTTATTGTCCGAATGCTTCGCCCCTACAGGACGCGGGCCGATGAAGACGCAAGGTTTTGAACGACGATTCTCTCAAAATCTTGCACCTGTGAGAGCAAAACAGAACCCTAAAACTCTTACCTCGTCTATATTTCACATTTATTCAGCAAGCCCTATCTACCAATCTATCTGAACAGGATATTTTGCTAATATTGAATCATGGCTAATCAGTCTAGCATTTTCAAGATTAGCTTGAGCAACTAACAAGCGGTCAAATGGATCTTTATGGATGTTAGGTAAAGTATTTAAAGCTAAAACATGGCTGACTGTAATTGATAAAAGGCTAATTTGGTTAGTTTCCTGCTGAGTATTAATCATTTCTGCTAAAGGTATCTTGAGTGATAGTTTACCTAGTTGTAGTTTGATTTGCATTTCCCAAATACTTGTAATACTAAGTAATAGCGTATTACTAGGATCTCTACACAGTTCTAAAGCTCTTTGAGAGAGTTTTTCTGGTTCGCTATCCCACCAAATAAATGTATGGGTATCTAAAAGAAATTTCATGATTCACCTGTCCAAAATTCTTCAGGAAGTGGCTCATCAAAATCTTCGCTAGTCCTAATTTTTCCAGCGTGTAGTCCTGGTTGTCGTAACTTAGGAGAAGGAGTTTCAGACGTTGTTTTTTCAGTATCTCCCCAAGGAATTAGACGAGCTACAGGCTTGTTTCCTGCGGTTATAATAATTTCAGTATCTACCTTTATTAAGGCAAGTAGTTCTTGTAAAGTTAACTGTACTTGATTGAGATCAATAGTTTTGTTTGACATGAATAATTTTCTCTCTTTATTTACTTCACAAAATAAAACAGGATTCAGTGATAACTGCCTCACAAGTTAATAAAGGGTTGGCAACTTTTTCCCATTGCTGAATTACCCAATTGTGATAATTATCACTCCGGTATGTCTTGGAATCGCAGATCTTTTATTTAATTGGGGGTTAAACTACCAAGAATGGCTAGGACTTGCTGAAAAAGTACGGGCGAAGCATTCGGGCAATAACTTATCGCTGAAACCGTAGATTTCCTATCCGAATGCTTCGCCACTACAGGACGTGATCGATAAACTGTTTGCGTTTCATACAACAATTTTCTCTTCTTGGTAGTTTCCCCTAGTAGCGGAAATTGCTTCCTGTTTATTCAATTCTAATGCTTCGCTAAGAGTAATTTTTAGGCTTTCTAATAACTGATCACGAGATGCTTCTTGACAGTTAACTCCCGGAATTTCTTCTATCCAACCAATCCACCAATCTCCGTCTGGCTGAATGATAGCTGTGTAGGTGTTAGTCATAGAATATCTCCTTAGCTAAAATACAAATATATATTATTATACTCGATTTAGGAAACTCTGAAACCGCTCATCTCCCCGAATCTGCTCAAAATCTTTATCTGTTTTCGCCATATCCTGATATTCGACATCAAGATTGATGGCGCGTTGTAAGTTTTCGATAGCTAATTCCACATTATTTTGTAAGCCATAACAGCAAGCTTTATTGTAGTAAGCATTAGCATAATTTGAATTAATTTCTAAAGCTCGATCGTAGGATGCGATCGCTTCCTCAAATCTGCGTAAATTCTTTAACGGAATCCCTCGGTTGTTCCAAGCTCCATGGTAATCGGGTTTAATTTCTAAAGCTCGATCCCAGGATGCGAGCGCTTGTTCAAATCTGCCTAGATTACCTAACGCAATCCCTCGGTTGTTCCAAGCATAAGGGTCATCGGGTTTAATTTCTAAAGCTCGATCGTAGGATGCGATCGCTTCTTCAAATCTGCCTAAATTACCTAACGCAATCCCTCGGTTGTTCCAAGCTTCATGGTAATCGGGTTTAATTT
>NZ_JAPZQM010000476.1:0-6527 GCF_027530565.1 Microcystis sp. LE19-10.1B
CATCGGGTAAATTACCTAATTTTCAGGGAAAAAGTCCCGGAATTTTCCCCCCGACCACTCCCATATCTGGTACTTTTTGATTGACAAAAAGTCTAAAAGTCTTACCCAACAAGGTTTTTAGATTTATTCAGCTAACCCTAATTACTGCCAACGAAGGGGATACTAGAGATGAGGCCAGACGAGTTTCTAGTTTAACCTTAGACCCCAATGTTTTTCCTAATGCCGCCGAATTGCAATTAGCCCAAAATCTCGGCCGTTTGGATGTTTCTAGCATCGACGGACGTAACGACCAAGGTCAATATAGTCAACTTTTTGCCTACGGTGGTCGTTCTTTTTCGATTTGGAATGTCACTAATGGACTGTCCCAAGTCTTCGATAGCGGCGATGATTTTGAACAAATTTTGGCGGCTTTTTCGGCAACTCCCCTAACTCCTAGTATCTTTAATTCCGATGGTACTCCTAGTAGTTTCGATAGTCGTAGCGATAACCGCGGCCCGGAACCGGAAGGTTTAGCCGTGGGAACTGTAGGCAATCGTCTCTATACTTTTGTGGGAATAGAAAGGGCTGGCGGTTTCATGGTTTATGATATCACCAACCCTAGTCATCCTTTCTTTGTTGATTATATCAACGATTGGCAATTAGGCGATATCTCTCCCGAAGGATTATTATTTATTCCCGCTGCCGATAGTCCCAATGGTACTCCCCTGTTAATTGTTGCCAATGAAGTCAGTCGTAATGTGGCGATTTATTCCGTGAAACCTGTCCCAGAACCTAGCACAGTTTTAGGATTAGTAACCCTCGGACTAGCTGGCTATAGTTTGAAAAAAAGAGGGAATTCCCAATTAGAGCATTTAATTGATTAATGCTCATTCTTAATTCTCCTGAATCCTGACTACTGGCTCCTTACTCCTCACCTAACGGAAGATTTTTGATTTTTGCAAGAAATCCATTAATCACATCCCGTAAAATGGTAGCGCCTCCGACCAATGGGGGCGTTTTCCCGTTTGCCAGTCCAAATGGGCTAAATCGAGGATATCGGCGGCATTTATGCCTAAATAACTGGGTGTGGCTAATCTTTGATAGGAAATAGTTAAGTTTTCTAAAGTGTGCTGCCATTGTTCTGGAGTCATCAGCCTATCAGCTAAATAAACCCGATTACCCCGATAGATGCCCACATACAATTTTCCCCTAGTTGCGGGCATTTCTAGGGCTAGATGGGTATCAAGGGGGTAAAAATCCCGTTGTGACCAAGCAAAGGCCGCTAAACTGGAGACGGTAAAAATCGGTAGCTGTAATTGTTGTGCTAGGGTTCTACCCGTGACTATACCGATGCGGGTACTGGTAAAGCTCCCCGGCCCCTTAGCGGTGGCTAGAAAGGCTAAATCAGCCCATTTTTGCGGGGCTAGGAACTGTTTTAGATAGGGGTGGAATAGGTTCGATAAGTCCCTGTCTAAGTCCCAAGTTTGTTGACGACTATCATCGCTGAAATTAGAGAGGGCCAGTCCTAGTTGGGGACTGCTGGTATGCAAGGCTAATCCATAGACAGGGGAAGACAAGTCAATCTTTCTGTATCAGTAAGTTTTTATGGGTCGCCTGGGATTCGAACCCAAGACCAATCGGTTAAAAGCCGAGTGCTCTACCGCTGAGCTAGCGACCCGTTTCGTGTTCTGCACACGATTCATCAATATAACATCTTATCTGGGCTAAGTCAAGGGGTAATTTAAATTTGATTGACTCGCATTTCCACGATCGCCTCACGGCTACTCTGGGGTTCCAGGTAGTTCAAATGTTCGCCTGTGTTGAGGGCGTTGCGGGGGGCGCTCCAGGGTTCGAGACAGATATAATTTTTATCTTTCAGAGTCCAAAAAACTATAGTTGTATAGAGATTATCGTAACTGAGGATAATTTGACGCTGATGATAGGAATCACTAAAACTACTTTGATGGCGAGTAATTTGCGGAAAAGCGGCATCAATTTCTTCGAGATTAAAGTCAAAGTTGCCGGAGTAGGAATGGAGGGTTTTCCTGCGTTGGTCGAGGTATTGGGAGGAGGGAATATCAAAAGATAATCGGGTTTTATCGGTGACTTGAAAATAGGGATGGAACCCGATAGAAAAGGGCATTTTTTCGGGTGAAAGATTAATAACTTTTTGGTGAATTTTGAGGCTGTTTCCTTGCAGTTGATAGGTAAAGATTAATTGAAAATCAAAGGGATAGACTTGACGAGTTGCTTCATTACTGTTTAATTCTAGGGTTAAACTAGCGGCAGTTTCGGTGCTTTGTTTGCTCACTTGCCAGGGTAAATCACGAGCAAATCCGTGTTGTTTGAGGCTATAGTTTCGGCCTTGGTGTTGATAGGTATTATCGGGTAAGTTGCCGCAGATAGGGAATAAAATCGGGACTCCTCCTCGCACACTGAGGTTAGGATCTTTGAATCTTTCTCTGTCCAGATATAAAATATCTTCTCCGCAAATTCGCCAACGGGTGATGATTCCTCCCCTAGCGGGAACCACTTCCAGATAAGCGTCAGCTTCTTCATCCTTGAGACAATAGGTAAGATATTGATTTTGGTTTTGAGTGATAGTAAAGGTCATATCAGTTATCAGTTATCAGTTATCAGTTATCAGTTATCGGTACAGCTGACTAAAAAGCTGATTGCTAACATAGAACGTAGGTTGGGTTGAAGCATGAAACCCAACACCCGCTCATGTTACGCTACTACTAACCCATCCTAACAAATAATTGTGCCTCCCTACTTAGCTTAACCAATGAGGTTTTAGATTCGGCCCTTGTGAATAAGCTGAGATAGCCTAGCTTGAGATGAAAATTTGGGTAAGAAAATAGGCAATTGCGGCACTACCAACGGGTACAGTGAGATTATCTATACCTAGTTTCGAGAAAGTTTCTAGAATAGTGGCTCCGATCGCTGTTAATAAAGATACTAGAATAATTGGCGGATTAATGCCATTAACAAAAGATAAAATAATCAAGCTGACTAGAAAGCTGACTCCTAACATAGTCAGGGAACCTTCCAGACTTTTGCCACTGCCGAAAATTTTGTAGGGATGTTGACCAAAATTTTGTCCCACTAGGGCTGCTAATCCGTCTCCTAAAGCCATAATTAAAATACCCATTGCCGCATATTCGGGGTGAGAAATTGGCCAAAAATAAGCCACGAGAACACCGATACTAACAGCATAAAAAAAAGTTCCCCAACTGCGGCGGCCAACACTATTAAGACTGGGTAAAATGGGGAAAAAATAGGATAGGATAGCAATAATTGCCGCTAGGATGGCCGCACTTATTCCCACCCAAGCGGGGATATTTAACCACCAAGCAAAAAGGATGACGTTTCCTGTGCCAATGTGGACAACTTTGCGGGTAATTTCGCCATCGGTACTGAAAAGACTTTTTAATTTTTCAGCGATCAGAATCAGAACAGCTAGGTAACAGGCGACTAAACCGATCGAAAATAGGAGAGAGTGGGATAGTTCCACGTGGCAAAAGCGAAAATTGACTATCTATTTAGTTTAGGCGATCGAGGTGACATTGATGAAAGGAATTTTTATTGGCTTAATTGAGGGATATAGACGGTTTATTTCGCCGCTATTTCCCCCTTCCTGTCGTTTTCAACCCACCTGTTCCCAGTATGCCATGGAAGCGATTGATCGCTTTGGTGTGCTGCGGGGTTCTTGGTTAGCAATTAAGCGTATTCTCCGTTGTCATCCCTTTCACCCCGGAGGTTACGATCCTGTGCCTCCCTGTAACCACAAGCACGATTAAAAGCCACAGTAGTTATCTCAATGGTGAGATACGAGGTTTTCGTTTTGGGGATTCAGGAGTCAGGATTCAGGAGTCAATACCAAATTAGGTTATACTTCATTTTTAGGGTAAAGTCTGTAAAACTCTTGATATTTTTAGACCCGTTGATGATTGCCTATTTTCTTTGGGGAAAACGCTCGATATCGGCGATGCCATAAAAGATGATCTGTTTATCTTTTAAACGTAGTCGATCGACCCTTAATTGAGTACCATCGAGAGCAAATTTATCTAAATCCATGAGGTTGTTAACATGGCTGATTAAAGCTTCTCCTAAAGCTTTCGATCTTTCGTCCCCTTGATAAACCACCTCAACAAATTGAATTTTTCGCCGTTCTTCCACAACCACAGCAGTGGTCATTTCTAGAAGAATTGGTTCTTCTTCTCCCAATTTAATTAGACTTTTCAGGGTTAAAGTTTTATCGTCATTGAGAATTAATTCCGTGTTCTGACAGTGAATTGATTTACCTTCGTACTCTAATCTTTGCAGTTTTTCGACAATAAAAGGTGTATTAAAAGAGGTGGTTAAGTCTTCTTCCGTTAAAACTACCCGCAAAGTGGCCCGCGTCGGTTGACGGAGTTTTACCTGTCCGGTAAAAATGGCACTAAAATCGATCGCCACCGCTTGTACATACAATTCCATGGCTTCGATGCGTAGGCCATTGTACATCAGCATCGACTGACCGATAAAGTCAAAACCGTCGATACTGCCTTGCAGTAATTTGGCCACGGGTTCGGCGCGGACAGTGGCTTTCAGCTTGCCTGTCCGTTTGAATAATGCAGCGATCGCAGCACTCACCGCCTTACTGATGAGTTGATCGCCGCTCTGATTGGGAAAAGGTAAGCTACCAAACACGCCTGCTGTCATATCTCTCATAGGTGGGACTACAACGATCTTAACATTATTTAAAGTTTCTTTACATCTCGTTTTATTAATGAGGATGATAAGCAATCTGTATGATTCTGTAGAGGTTATAAATTTTTAGCGGTCTATCCCGTGCTAGGGGATAGGATAGAAAAGTGCTACTATCCCAGTGATATAGCGTTTTTCACTTAGAAAATCGGGGTTAAAAACGTGGTTGCCATTTCAGATCAACAACAGTTAGCCGCTACCCACAACCACAGCGATCGAGTGGCGGTATTATTGATGGGATACGGGGAAGTGGAGAGTTATGAGGACTTTGCCAACTATAATGAACAGGCCTTAAATTTGCTGACGGCTAAGTTCGCTCCTGTACCGACTTGGGTTTATCCTCCCCTAGCGAAATTATTGGCCCTATTTGACCTACACGAATGGCAGCACCAGCATAATCACTTTATTTCGCCCCATAACCACATTTTCGAGCATCAAAGACAGGAAATCGAGCGCAATTTACAGGCAAAATGGGGTAATCGGGTGGAGGTATTCAAAGCGTTTAACTTCTGCGCGCCTTTTTTACCGGCACAGGTGTTAACGGAAATCCGCGAACGGGGATTCGAGAAAATTTTGATCTATCCTCTCCTCGTTGTTGATTCTATCTTTACCAGTGGCATTGCGATCGAACAAGTTAACAAAGCTTTAGCTCAGGGACAAACGGGGGAACATTGGGTCAAAGGATTGCGCTATATTCCCTCGTTTTATAACCAACCCGCTTACATAGAGCTAATGGCGCGGTTAGTGGAGGAAAAAATCGCGGCCGAGGTAGCTAGTAGCTGTCTTCCCTCGCAAATTGGCATTATTTTAATGAATCACGGTTGTCCCCACGAAGCTAAGGGATTTACGTCGGGAATCGATGAAAGTCAAGCTTTATACGAGTTAGTCCAGGAAAAATTAATCTATCGTTATCCCTTGATTTCTGTGGGTTGGTTAAATCACCAAACCCCTTTAATTAAATGGACGCAACCGAATGCAGAGTTAGCGGCGAAGAATTTAATCGAATTGGGGGCCAAAGCTTTAATTTTCATGCCAATTGGCTTTGCTACGGAAAATCACGAAACTTTGCTGGATGTGGAGCATATTATCGAAGCTTTACGCCGCAAACACAACCAGGTTAATTATGTGCAGATGGCCTGTGTCAACGATAACCCCGAATTTTGCCAGATGGTCGCCGATTGGGCCGAGGAACATATCGAAGCTTTACTATCACAAGAGGCTTTATCTGTCAATAGTTCTGTAACAATTCCTCACATTCATTCCGATCACCATCATCACCACGGACATCACCACCATCATTAAGCTTGGACAGTGGCAAAGAGGGGCAACGGCGAAAATTAGTCCTACCACTTGTCACTGTTGGAGCTATAATCTATAATTGTGCTTTCTTGGGTACGTAGCTCAATGGATAGAGCATCCGCCTTCTAAGCGGACGGTTGTAGGTTCGATCCCTACCGTACCCGTTATTGCCGACTAGGTATGGGAAGGCGGATGTGGTGGGCTGCCAATTGCGAATCAAGTTGCTCTGATGAGCTTCTGGTCTGGCATTGAACTTGAGGTGGTGTGAATTCTGCGTAGAGGAATGAAATTTGGGTAGTGATTTTATTGTAGTGGTGATAGCTCAAACCTTTGCTAATTGGGCATTGTAGTCATGAATAAAATACCAAAGGGTTCCCCAACGTGATTCTCCATTTTTTTAGAGAAAGATAGACTCTCTCTCACCAGCCGAGAAATCCTTTGTCGAAAGGTATTATTTAGGGTTGGCTGAAAAAGTTTATTGGTGGGGTTAGGAGTCA
>NZ_JAPZQM010000693.1:0-4678 GCF_027530565.1 Microcystis sp. LE19-10.1B
TCGAGAATTTGAAAATAAAGAAGAACTGGAAAAAGTAGTCAATCAGCTTTTAAATGAAGGGGGATTGATTATTAAATGGAGTAGAAAACTTAAAAATAAGGGTAATGCTGTCAATGTAACTTAAATGCGTAAAAGCTTATCCCGGGATATTTTTCAGGCGATCGCTAAAGAAAGCAGTTACCTGATCGAGATTTTAACCGGTATTCGTACCGTCAAATCTACTGCCACAGAGCGATCGACCCGTTGGCACTGGGAAGACCTTTTCTCGGTGGAGGTCAAGAAAAATTTCTCTGGGCAGATCATTGGCAATAATCTCCAGATATTCAGTAATCTGATCGAATCTTTAGCGACGACGGGGTTACTCTGTTTCGGTGCCTATCTAGTGATTCAAAATCAATTATCGATCGGACAATTGATCGCCTTTAATATGCTTTTTGCCCAGATCATCGCGCCTTTTCAACGCTTAACCGTTCTCTGGACGCAATTTCAAGAAGTCAATATCGCCGTCGAGCGCATTAACGATGTACTAGACGCAAAGCCGGAGGAGAATTTAGAGGAACTTTCCCGTCAATTTCTCCCGGAATTACAGGGACATATTCGCTTTGAGAATGTCACCTTTCGCTACCACACCGACAGCGATCAGAATGTTTTAGAAAACCTCAGTTTTGAAATTTTACCCGGTCAAACCGTTGCCATCGTCGGTCGGAGCGGTTCGGGAAAAACCACGATCTCGAAATTACTGATCGGCCTCTATCCCCCCACCGATGGGAAGATATCGATCGACGGTTACGATCTGAGTACGATCGCCCTCAGTTCCCTCCGGCAACAGGTGGGAGTCGTCGATCAGGATACTTTTCTCTTCGGTTCCACGATTCGGGAAAATATCAGTTTGGGTCATCCCGATCACCCCCTAGAAAATGTGATCGAAGCGGCGAAATTAGCGGGAATTCATGACTTTATTCAATCACTGCCGATGGGGTACGAAACCCAGATCGGCGAGGGTGGAGGGCTACTTTCTGGGGGACAGAGACAACGGATCGCCATCGCTCGATCGCTAATGGGAGAGCCGCGCTTATTAATCCTCGATGAAGCCACTTCCCACCTCGATACCGAATCGGAACGGATTATTCAAACAAATCTCCAAAAAATTCGGCAGAATCGCACGATGGTGATTATCGCCCATCGCCTCTCTACGGTGCGGAACGCGGATTGTATTCTCGTTCTCGATCGAGGGGTATTAGTCGATAGTGGAACCCACGAAGAATTAATGGCCCGTCCCGGTATTTACCGTAATTTGAACTCTAATCAATTGAGTGAATAACTATGACAACCAATCTAGACAGAGAGCGCGATAACTGGTCTTTCCATACCAAAGAATTGATCGATACTTTACCCCTACCCTGGACGCGTGGTTTACTCTATTTTCTGATTATTTTCGTCTCGATCATTCTCCCCTGGGCGATATTCTCAAAAGTCGATGAAACCGGTGTCGGTCCAGGAAAACTGGAACCCCAAGGAGAAACAGTCAAAATCGATGCTATCGCGACGGGAAAAGTGGAAAAAATCTATGTCCGTGAAGGCCAAGAGGTGAAAGCAGGACAACCGATTTTAACCCTAGATTCCTCATTAATCGGCAAGGAAATACAACAAATTGAGGAGAAAATAGAAGGACAAAAAAGCCGTCTTTCCCAACAGAAACTTGTCAAAAGTCAGTTAGAGATTTCTTTAACCACCCAAAGCCAACAAAATCGCGCGGCAGCAGCGGAAAAAGAAGCCTCGATCGAACAAGCGCGGGAGAATGTGGACGCATTAATCAAGAAGGCCAAAATATCCCTAGAAGAACAACAGGCGCGGGTAAATCAAGCGAAAACCGCCCTCGCACAAAGTCAGACCGATTATCCGATTCTCAAAAGTCGTTATGAAACGGCTTTAAAAGAAGTCGATCGCTACCGAAAAGCGTGGGAGGATGGCGCGATATCGGAGGTGCAATTCATCGAGCGTGAGGACAATGCCAAGGAGCGCCAACAACTCTACGAGCGGGGAAAAGCGGAGGTAAAAGAAAATCAACATAAACTAGCGGAATTAGAAAGCAACCACCGTCAGACGAGTCAACAAACGAGCGCCGATATCGCCCAAGCGCGTCTGCAATTACAGGAGCGGCAGCGGGGTTATCAAAGTCTCCGCCATTCCAACGAGTTGGCACTCTTAAGGATACAGGAGCAGATTAACAATCTAGACACGGAGATCGGAACACTGGCATCGGAAATCGCCCAAAGCGAGAGCCAACGGCAAGCGCTCCAAATCCAACTAAGTCAGAGGGTTTTAAAGGCGAATACCGACGGCACAATCTTTTCATTACCGATTAAACGCGCGGGTGCGGTGGTGCAGTCGGGAACGCGGGTTGCGGAGATAGCACCGAAGGGATCGCGGTTTATTCTCAAGGCAGAAATGCCCACGGATCAAAGTCAATTTCTCCGCGCCGGTATGCCGATAAAAGTCAAGTTCGATGCCTATCCTTTTCAGGATTACGGCATTATCGGCGGCAAGATCACCAAGAAATCACCGACGGCGATCGAGAAGGATACGGCGACGGGAAAAATCAACGTTTTCGAGCTAGAAATTCAACTCGATCGCTCCTGTATTCAAAAGGGAAATCAATGTATTCCCCTCAATCCGGGGGATACGGCTACCGCAGAAGCGATCGTCCGTCAGCGTCGGGTGATCGATTACATCCTCGATCCCTTTAAGGATCTGCAAAAAGATGGGTTAAAACTGTAGTTTTTTTAGGTATCAAAGCCAAATTACTTACACCCCTCCCTAACCCTCTTGCCTATCTCAACTAGGAAATTAATTTCGCACAACTGTTTAAGGAGTCATTATGTCGCATAGTATCACCATCAGCAATCAAGACCTTATCCAACAGCTTAAGCTATCGGGGAAAGTTCCCGAAATGGCCGAGGGAATTATCGCTCGGAAAATCATCACCGAAACCGCCACGGCAGCGGGGATTAAAAACACGACTGCCGAGTTACAACAGGCGGCCGATCAATTCCGTCTCGCCAAAGGATTACATAACGCCAAAGATACATGGAATTGGTTGCAAAAACAGGGCTTATCCCTAGATGATTTCGAGGAGATTGTTCAATTCAATTTACTATCGGGTAAATTAGCCGAACATCTTTTCGCAGACAAAATTGAATCCTATTTCGTCGAACACCAGCTAGATTATACCGGCGCGGTGATCTACGAGGTAGTGTTAGCAGATCAGGCGATGGCAGAGGAGTTGTATGAATCGATTCAGGAGGAGGAAATCAGCTTTCAGGAAGTAGCGCATCGCTATATCGAGGATGTGGAATTACGACGCAAGGGAGGTTATCGCGGTACTGTTTACCGTAAGGATTTACGACCGAATCTTTCGTCCGCAATTTTCGCATCGGATTCTTCTCGATTGTTGAAGCCGCTGCAAGGCGATCGAGGTTTTCACCTGATTTTTGTCGAGGAAATCCTTAAACCAAAATTAACCGAGGAGTTGGCTCTGAAAATCGGTGTTGATTTGTTTAACGGCTGGGTAAAGGAGAAGATTCAAGAGATAGAATACGAGTTTAGTAATTAATCGTGAACGGGGTGGGCATTGCTCACCCCGCAAACATAGTAAGGGAAGATAAGAGTTATGGAATGTGTGATCTGTAAACACGGTACGACTCGATCGGGTTTTGTTACCGTTACTTTAGAGAGAGATAATTGTATCGTGATTTTAAAACAAGTCCCTGCGGATATCTGTCAGAATTGCGGGGAGTATTATCTAAGCGAGTCGGTCACTGCGGAAGTTTTACAGAAGGCCGAAGATGCGGTTAACAAAGGTGCGGAAGTAGAGATTATCCGCTATGTCGCTTGAGTGCGTCTTGGTAGAGTATAAAGAGAGCGATCGAGGTTTTCACCTGATTTTCGTCGAGGAAATCCTTAAGCCAAAATTAGGCTCTTCGTTACTTGTTATGGTTCGATAGGAGGGCATAAATCGACTAAATCCTTATCTGGCAAAAGACTTAATTGATTAGTTCGCTCTAGAGCAAAAACAATTGACAAAAATCGCTAAATGCCTTTCTATATAAGGGTTCCATCCCTTATAACTCCCGTCCATTGCATAACACAAACCGAAGAGCCAAGAATCCTAAAGTTGCTGGTGTGACTTTAGGAATTTTTTTTAGAAATTTTGAACATAAATAATTTATTTGTGTGCAGCACACCATGCGTCAATACGAATTTCTAATACGAAGTCTACTGGAGGAAGAATCCGCACCCCTTGTTCTCTGGTTTATTTCTGTTCTCAAAGATTAAACATAATTAGCTTTATTATATTTAAAATAACCTTGGCGAGGGGTTGCAATCTATTTAGATAGCGTTTAATCTTAAAGCAGACAGGTGATACAAGCCTAGTCTCAACTAATCACTCTTTCTTTCATAAGGAGAAAAGTTCCAATGTCTAAACTGCAAGTAAATGATCTGAGTCCTGTAAAAGATTCTTTTGCCTTAAAAGATAAAATGGCTCTTCGTTACTTGTTATGGTTCGATAGGGGGGCATAAATCGACTAAATCCTTATCTGGCAAGAGACTTAATTGATTAGTTCGCTCTAGATAAAAAACAATTGACAAAAATCGCTAAATGCCTTTCTCTATAAGG
>NZ_JAPZQM010000128.1:0-16195 GCF_027530565.1 Microcystis sp. LE19-10.1B
AAACCCCCCACCCCCCACCCCCCACCCCTCCACCCCCCAACCCCCAACCCCCAACCCAAACCCCCCACACCCCACCCCCCACCACCCCACCCCCAACCCCACACCCCCCCCACCCCACAACCCACACCCATCCCTAAGCGCCGCAATTCCGGAGATTATATAAAAAAACACCCAGAACAATCGAGGTGATGGACGATACTAAAGGTTGTGTAGGTCATCAGAAAAGCCCTTTCAGGGTAAAATACTATGAAACTAGCGTCACGAGTCAATCAAGTTACTCCCTCCCTTACCCTAGCTATCGACTCTCTGGCCAAGGAAATGAAGAAAAACGGCGAAGATGTCTGTAGTTTTAGCGCCGGGGAGCCAGATTTCGACACACCCACTCACATCAGAGCTGCCGCGAAAAAGGCCCTCGATGAGGGAAAAACTCGCTACGGACCGGCTGCCGGGGAAGCGGGGTTAAGAAAAGCCATCGCCGAGAAATTGCTGCGGGATAATCAATTAGCATACAATGCCGATAATGTCATCGTTACCAATGGCGGTAAACAGTCTCTCTACAATCTAATCATGGCGTTAATTGAAGCGGGGGACGAAGTAATTATTCCCGCACCCTACTGGTTGAGTTATCCTGAAATGGTGACGTTAGCGGGGGGAACATCGGTTATCGTTAACACTAGCCTAGAGAATCACTATAAAATCACCCCCGAACAGCTAGAAGCGGCAATTACACCGAAAACTAAATTATTTGTCCTCAATTCTCCCTCTAATCCCACCGGTATTGTCTATACTCCCGAAGAAATCGCAGCTTTAGCAAACATTGTGGTTGAAAAGGATATTTTAGTGGTTTCTGATGAAATTTACGAGAAAATCCTCTACGATGGCGCAATTCACCGCAGTATCGCTTCTTTTGGTCCAGAAATCTTTCAGCGCAGTATTATTAGTAATGGTTTTGCTAAAGCTTTCTCGATGACGGGGTGGCGCGTCGGTTACATAGCAGGACCGGTGGAAATTGTCAAGGCCATGACTAAGATCCAAAGTCATAGTACCTCCAATGTCTGCACTTTTGCCCAATACGGTGCGATCGCTGCTTTGGAGAGTTCCCAAGATTGCATCGAGGAAATGGTCAAAGCTTTTAGCGAGCGCCGACAGTATATTTTAGAACGAGTGCGAGCCATTCCCGGACTCAATTGTCCTACTCCCAACGGTGCTTTTTATGTGTTTATCGATATTAGTCAAACTGGTTTAAAATCACGGGATTTTTGTCAGAAACTGCTCGAAACCCAAAAAGTAGCTGCTATCCCCGGTATTGCTTTCGGTGCCGATGATTGTATTCGTCTTTCCTACGCTACAGACCTAAAGACGATTGAAAAAGGATTCGATCGCATTGATCAGTTTATCGGCAGTTTGTAGGATGATTACTTTGTCGGTTAGGGTGAACAAAATTCGCCCTTTTTTTTCGGTTTTAACAGCTTAGGTGAGTTGCTCACCTAGAAGGTGATTCAGGCATATTTGAGTATAATTTTCTATCTCAATTGTTAAGCAAAAATCGACTAAATGTTAAGAGTTCGTAACTATTCTGATTGACTGGTATCACTGGAAATGCCGACGCAAACCACAAAATTGCACAATTGTCAATAGGGTTTGAGATGCGCTCACCCTGTAAATGAAACGGCCCTACCCCTGAACGGTTACAAATTTTTGTTAAGATATTATCTACCGGAAAACCATAAATGTTAAGATTGCTTGCAATTCCCGATCTGAATCTTTACTATATGAGAGCAGTACAACCCAGCCAAACAGAGCCTGTTATTGTCGCTCAATCTTTCCCTGATCCTTCCCGATCAAATCCACCGCCAGGTAACGGTAGTTTCCCTTTAGTGCCGATAGTACTGACTGTTGTGGTTACTTTGATGCTAGTTTCTTTGTGGTCGCAAAAAGACAAAATTATTGGGGGTTTCAAGGCATGGACTGAACCAGAACCAGACTCAGACACGATTAGATCCCAAGAATTTGCTGTTGATATAGAAGTATCAAATATTCGTACTCAGGATTATTTACGAGCCAATGTACAAGCGACAATTTATGTCTATATTGCCGACACCAAAGAAGACAACCAAAAGGCTCAAAAATTTTTGGTAGAAGAAGACAGTATTTCAACCGTAGCCGTAGAGAAAGCTGTTAAAAAACGCGCCGAAACCGCCCTACGAGGAAGTGCCAGTAAACATACATTAGACTATCTGCATACAAATCGCACAGAGGTGGGAAAAGAGGCTACGACTATACTTGGTAACTGCCTAAATCCTCTAGGATTAACTGTTAGAGACCTAGTTATTGGTGAAATTGAAGAAAGTGCCAACTACACTCCTAACAACTATTTCGATGCCAAGGCAGTTGAGGCTCGAACAAAAGTGATTCAACCGGCAATTCTGGCAACTCGCACGGAAGAGTTAAAGACGGAAGAAGCAATACGAAAACAGGAATTAGATACGGAAGAAACAATACGAAAACAGGAATTAGAGAAAGGCAGAGATATAAGGCTAAAGGAATTAGAGATAGGGATTGAACTGGAAAATCAAGAGCTTACACATCAAGAAACATCTTTGAAAAATTTAGAAACACTAGAAAGAGTCGAAAAGGCAAAGATCGACCACGAGCTAAAGATCGAAACCTACCAAAATGATAAAGAAAAAGAACTACAGGAGGCGCTCGAAATCTCTGAATTAGCTTTAAAGAAAAAGCTCGAAATTGCTGAGTTAAACGACAAAAAAGAGCTAGAATCCCTCAAACACAAAACAGAGATTGAAATTCAACTTAACAAGCTCCTACAAGACACAGACTTAATTGAGAAAAATAAAACGTTTCGCTTAAAACAAGCAACAGTCAATCAAGAAATAGAAACGGGAGAAATTGCTGCAACCATCTCGATTATTAGTAAAGAAAAAGAACGGCTGGAAACAGAAATAGAACGCGCCGAAGCAGAAGAAGCTGTTACTACAGCAATTGAAAAAGCCCAAGCCGAACGCCAGAAGCTGCAAGCGGAAATAGCCGCAGAGTCAGTGGAGAACGAAGCAAAAACTATCGAACGTTTGGCAGAAGCAGAAGGTAAGCGTTACCATCTCATACCGGCTACGGATGCCGAGCGCACGGCTAAAATGGTTCGGGAGTTAGCACCTCAATTAATAGAAAATTTACCCCAGGTTGTTGAAATTGCTAAAGCATTAGCTCCCCAAGCGGGGATTTTGGGAGACTCCAATATCTATAATTTTCCCAATGGAAATGGAGAAGAGATTAACAAGTTGATGCTTTCCACCAGTGGTATGTTACTGATTCAATCTTTACTAAATGGTAAGTTAGGAGATTTATTAGGTAAATCGCTCCGCTCTTTGAATAACGATAGCAACAGCGGACAGGATAATTCTGACGGATAAGTAACAGCGAGATTGAGTCATCTAAGCCCATTAATCCCTGCCAATAAAAATAATTTTTCAACAGTAAACAAACTGAGTTTTGGAGTCTAAATTCATGAAAAAAGCAAAACAAAAACCTCCCCTAACATTTCCCCCCTTTCCCAAAGCTATTAATTTCCTCCTGACCTTTTTCTTGGGACTTGGTATGGCTCTTTGCTTTGCTTGGTTAATCAGTCTTACAAGTACGTCTCCCTGTCCACCAGATATATCTGAGGGACAGGAAAAGGTAAAATGTATCACCAAAACAATTAATATTACTGGGTTGCTAAAAAATTTCTCGTATGACGTAAGTCCTCTCTATCTAAGCCTGATACTAGCTGGGGCACTTGGTGGATTACTTTACTCCATATTGCTTGACGGCGAGTTAGAATTGCCGTCTTGGAGTAAGAAAAATCCCAATAATCTCAACCCTGGCTTTTTGGGAGAAATTTTTGTTGGCATAGGTGGGGCATTTATCGCCTATAAGTTCTTACCCCAGGAACTTAGAAACCTTGGCGATCCGGGCTTAGAAATCACGATTTTTGTCACTGGATTGGTGGGCGGCTACGGTGGTAAAGCTATCCTAGATGCGGCATTAAAGAAGGTAATTAACCGTATAGACACGGCTAATGAAGCCAAAGAGATAGCAGAATCTCAGGCAAAAGAACTCGAAGAAAAAACATACATCCGCAATCTAGTCAACCAGCAGATTCAAGAAGGGCTAAATCAGTCCGAATTATCAGAAATGCAAGAGAAACTTGAATCTGCTACTGATGATGTTAAAGAACGTGCTTTTAATCTTGCCCATGATGCCCGTAGCTTGGGAAGGAGAACTCTAACATTTAAAGATCGGGTCAATAGAACAATTCCGATTTTTGAGGCTCTGGTAGCCAGTGATAACAATAATGCCTCGTATAATGCAGAGTTAGGTTATGCTTATATCAGTTCACAGCCTCCTGATTTAGACAAAGCCATCTCCTATCTCGATCGCGCCATCGAACTACGAATACCGGGGGCATCAACGGAGGGAGATAGCTGGAAGTACGAAATGAATCGGGCGATCGCCCGAATTGGCCTTGGCAATTCTCAATCAAGGGATGATATCCTAAAGGATTTGTTTGCTGTTGAGCAGAGGAAAGGACTAGCGCAAGCTATTGACGAGTATGAAAGGGATGGAGTAGATGGGGGAAATAATTCCATAAAAAACTGGCTGATCCAAAATCAAGATTGGGTGAGTCAACAGACTAACGGGAAAGCCTTACTTGATAAAATTCAACTTTCTGCGGTGGCGAAACCTGTCACCTCAACCTTATCAGTAACCCAGAATCGGGCAGATTTGGTCGCTGCCCCCCCCAATACAAAGATTAAAGCAACCATTAAAACCTATCTGAAAAAGCAGCCCATTGATTCATCACAACTCGGTGAAAACGAGAAAAAAGAAGTTCCTGTGGGTACAGAGTATAAAATCCTCAAGCATTCACAAGAATCTGATGGACATTGCCTCGTTGAATTAGACTACGGCCAGGGAATTTGGTATATTTGGTCAGATCACTGGTACTTACCTTGGGAACACAAGATACTATCATCTGTTCCCCAGTCCAGTAAAAATGGTTCAGCGCGGGAAGCCATTGACCAATTATCAAGAATTTCTGCCATCTCCCTAACAAATAGAGGAACCCTCAAAGCCGCAGCCACCCGCTCAATTCAAAGATCAGCTACAACCACAAAGGTAGAACCCGAAAATTGGGTCATTGCGCCCCCCAATACCATCATCAAGGCAACTACTAAAACCTATCTGAAAAAGCAGCCTATTGATTCATCAGACCTCGGTGAAAACGAGAAAAAAGAAGTTCCTGTGGGCAGAGAGTACAAAGTCCTCAAGTATTCAGAAGAAATTGACGGACATTGCCTAGTGGAGTTAGACTACGGTGCTGGCACTTGGTATCTTTGGTCGGATCATTGGCATTTACCTTGGCAACAATCTAGCAGAAACAATAGCCTATCATCTGTATCCGCGCCAGAATCAAGTCAGCATCAAGGCGTTAATCTTGTAACTCGTCAGCAAGCTGAGTCTGTCTATGGACGTAAAATGAGTGATAAACAATTCAATGACTTAAACTCTTGTTTACAGCGATTTGAAATTAATACAGTGCCACGAATTAGACATTTTCTCAGCCAAACAGCCCATGAAAGTGCAGGTTTGCAATACATGACGGAAATTTGGGGGCCGAGCCAAGTAGCTGCTCAACGAACATATGATCCCCCCTATCCTAAAGCAAAAGAGCTAGGTAATACGAAAATTGGTGAAGGGAAAAAGTATCGCGGAGCAGGTGTAATTCAATTGACTGGTAAGTATAATTATCAAGCTTTTTCTCGTTTTATTAATGATCCCAAGGTGATGGATGGCGCAGATTACGTTGGTGCCAATTATCCTTTTACCAGTGCTGGATTTTGGTGGAAGAATAATAACATGAATGCTCTTTGCGATCGGGGAGCAACCTGTCGTCAGATTTCAGCCAGAGTCAATGGACGCGATCCAGCAAATCACTTACAGAAGCGTCAACGTTATTACGACAAGGCTTGTCAAGTTATCAAACAATTATCTTCTACATCTTTACATACGGAAGAGTTAGCCGCAAAGCCCGAAACAGTCAAGGCAGCAACCTCGACTACCACTGCTCAATCATTTGGGAGCCTTGACTTGGGTAATGATTTGGCCAGCCGAATCATTAAATATATGAAAACAAAAGGCTATCAAGTCTTCACGAATCCGAGAGAATATAACATTGTCTATGTAGAAGGCATGAATCCTAATGGAACCCTCAATGATGATCGTCCCAATGAGTTCAATGATCTGCGTATGGTAATTGAGTTTAAAAATGGGAAACCAGAAATTGTTGGGAGTTGGGAAGCTACCACAGAGCCTGGTGATAAATATACTTACAGTCCTCAAAATCCAAACGGGGCCGCTCGCATCAAGTTCGGACAGTACCAAGCATGGATCAAAGCTTGGCACCCCATGCCCAAAAGTTCAAAAAGTCATGAAGCACTGTTTCAGACCCAACCTATCGAGGTGTACCGAGACTCCAACAAGGATTTTCGACGGGATGGGGACAGGATTCAGAAGGGTATATTTGGCATTAATCAGCACTGGGGCTATGATTTGCCGAAAAATGCCATTAGTGGAGCAAGTGCCGGTTGTCTCGTGGGACGAACAAAACAAGGACACAAAGAATTTATGGCAATCATCAAGCAGGATAAACGCTACCTATCAGACCCTAATTATGTATTCTATACAACGGTTATCCCCGGTGATGATTTAGAGGACGTTTGAAAAGGGTCAAGCTTAACGGAAAAATTTTCAGTACAAAACTACGAGGATGCTTAAATGACACTCACAACCATCGGCAGGGTACCGATTACTGGGAGATAGACAGCGTTAGAAAGTTGTTTAATAGCAGCGGTGCGAGAAACAGGAAAATTAATCTTTTTGTTTCTAAGAGACTTAAATGTCTTCCTTCCTTGCTATACAATGGAATCATGGCACCACCACCGCTAACGATAACCGCAAAAGTAGGAAAGGGTTTTTGGATAGAAATTGCTCGGATGCCACTAGACCTCATTTGATAAATATAAGTAGGTGGTTTCAATTAAATTGAAGATAGATTTTGTCTTTGATCCCTCCTGCTCACCTTGATAAGGGGGGTGCCGATCCCCCCTTAGTCCCCCCTTAATCCCCCCTTAATAAGGGGGGCATCTGACAATTTTTAACAGCCAGTTATCTGTAGTCTCTAGAGGTATTAAGATGAGTGGGATCAAGTTAGAAGATATTAGGGAAATTACCAAGAATCCTCAAGGAAAAGGATATTTAATTATCTTTAATGATAACAGAGTAATTATTTTATATAAAAAAAGAACTATTGCTGCTTTGCTAACTCTGATTAGGTATGGAGAAGGTTGTGAGAGCGATCTAACTAATGCGACCAATAATTTACAAGAGATAAAAACTATACTCAAGGGTAAAATTCCTGAAAATTTAATTCAAGACTCCTATGCTGATGCTAATAAACCTTTTAGCGAACTTTGGAATGAAGAGGGATTTAATTTTATTTATGCTCCCCCAGGACAAAAAAGATTAGGCAGTCAAAAATATATTTTAGATAGTTCCGATCATCAACAACTTTTTACCACTACTAAACCACCGATTAGAACACCTCCCTCATCCCTAATTCAGAGAAATATCTTAGAACAACAAAAAAATAAATGTAATTTTTCTGGCTCAATTCTTAAAAAGAAAGAAAATATCAATCAAAATACCTATGCTAGGGATCGAGTGCGTTTAGTTTGGGATCATCGGATTCCCGTAGAAAAAGGTGGAAATAGTGCCGATGACAATTTTCAAGCTCTCTGCTTCTATTGTAATAAATCCAAATGGCAAATCTGTAATCTTTGTAACTATGCTCCTGATAAATGTTCAGAATGCGTCTTAGCTTTTCCTGAAGTAACTAAGATGATTTTCCCCAGTCAAGAAAATATTGAAGACCGACTAAATCGAGCTAATTAAGTGATTTAGTAATATTTATACCAATATGTTTAATGACTGGGGGACAGACAGCGTTAGAAAGTTGTTTAATAGCAGCGGTGCGAGAAACAGGAAAATAATAATCATCGGCAAATCCCATTAATCTTTTTATTTCTAAGAGACTTAAATGTCTTCTTTCCTTGCTATACACTGGAATCATGGCACCACCACCGCTAACACTAACTGCAAAAGTAGGAAAGGGTTTTTGGATAGAAATTGCTCGGATGCCACTAGATCTCATTTGATAAATACAATTATCATAATCTACATTAACACTTGCCCTTTCAATACTTATTCTTGTTTTTGGCAGTTGAAAAGATAATTGTTCGGCATTAATTCTGCCAGCATAATAATCAATATACTGCTGCCATTTTTCCGATATGGGAATTGAATAATCCCCCGGAACAATAATTTTTTCAATACCCACTTCTGCATGGCAAGGTTGGGGAAATTGAAAGTTTTTAATTCCTAAATCCTTGCGGAAAGCCAATAAAAAAAAGCGAGGTCTTGATTGAGGAATTTGGAAATATTTACTATCGATAACTGCATAAAAAGCCAGATAATTTATTTCTTTTAACTGGATTAATATATCTTTTAATATCTGCCCTTGATTTAAGCGCACGATATTACTAACATTTTCAAGAAAGATAACTTTAGGCTTTTTTTCATGGCAAATTCTGAGAATTTCCTGAATGGCTAGTCCGCGACTGTCTTGCCAACCTTTTTGTTGTCCTGCTCTGGAAAATGGCTGACAGGGAAATCCTCCACAAAAAACCTCAAAATCGGGAAGTAAGCTAGGAATTAAAGCTTCAACATCTTGCGGTTTTATGGATTCATGAAAATTGTGATTGTAGGTTTTCACACAATCTGGGTTATTTTCGTTGCTAAAAACACATTGCCAACCGATTTGTTCAAGACCGAGACGAAAGCCACCAATTCCCGCATAAAAATCGGCAAAAGTCAAGCAACTATGGGTAAAATTTTTGTTAGCTGGACGAATAGGTAACTCGTTCATAATGTTGATTGAATAACCGAGAGTCTTATCTATTTTCTCAGATATTATTGTACTAGATGTCCAAGGGGACAGATGGACAGACAGGGGGAGAATGTGATTGACTTTCCCTAGGGGCTTTTGTTAAGTTACATTAAGCCCTACAATATAATTCTGGTGAGTTAGACGAAATTCGCTCGATCGCTCGGTCTTATCTGCTCCTAGCTGAGATAGAGAAAAGATAGCGCATCGAGAAACAGAAAAGTTTAGTTCTCAAGCTTTCGTCAATACTGCCCTTGTCATCTACCTTGAGTTATAACCTAGTGTCCCAAACCCTACCTAAACCCTCCCTAAAAAGAGAATTTTTGCCATTTACCCTACAGGATGTCCGTCTAGCTATCCCGGCCCGTTGCTTCCAATCAAGCGTTTTTCGCTCTTTAGCTTACTTTTTTTTTGATATTGGCATTATTACCCTACTTTACTGGATAACTTACCAGATTAATCAAGCATGGTTCTTCCCCCTTTTTTGGTTTATGCAGGGAACCATGTTTTGGTCCTTATTTGTCGTCGGTCACGATTGCGGTCACGGTTCCTTTTCCCGTTATCGTTGGTTAAATAACTTAATCGGTCATCTCAGTCATACTCCCATTCTCGTACCTTTCCACGGTTGGCGCATCAGTCATCGCACCCATCACGCTAATACTGGCAATATCGACACCGATGAAAGTTGGTATCCCGTCACGGAAACCCAGTATAACAATATGGCTTGGTACGAAAAATTAGCTCGTTTTCAGCTAATTTTATTTGTTTATCCCCTTTATCTTTTCCGTCGTTCCCCTAATAAACAGGGGTCCCATTTTATGCCCGAAAGCCCCCTCTTTCGCCCCTCGGAACGGTGGCAGGTACTGACTAGCACCGTTTGCTGTACCTTTATGTTAGGTCTATTAATCGGGGTGGGTATTAGCTACGGCTTTTGGTTTCTGTTTAACTACTACATCATGCCCTATATCGTCTTTGTGGTTTGGTTAGACTTGGTGACATTCCTACACCACACCGAAGATGATATTCCCTGGTATCGCGGTCAAGATTGGTACTTTCTCAAAGGGGCGCTTTCTACCATCGATCGCGATTATGGCATCTTTAATCCCATCCATCACCAAATTGGTACTCACGTCGCCCATCATATTTTTATCACTATTCCCCACTATCATCTCCAAGAAGCAACCGAGGCTATCCGTCCCGTCTTAGGAGACTATTATCGCGTCTCGAAAGAACCGATTTTCAAATCTCTCTGGCGGTCCTACCGCAATTGTCATTTTGTCAGTGACCAAGGCAGTAAGATTTTTTACCGCAAAAACTGATCCTATCTTAGCTATCAGGAGGAAACGGCAGCAAAATCTGCCTCCTCCTCTCACACCGAGAAGAGTTGCCAAAACTGGGGGTAAAGTCTTTGTCTTTATTTGGTTCAGTGGCAAGGGATGAAGCTGATGCAGTGAAATTGGCTAATGATTCGGTAGTAGTGCCGTAGCCCTCTTGCTTACCTGGTATGAATTGTGTAAAATATTTAGGGTCTGCTGAATAATGGTAAAACCCTTTTAAAATAAGGCTTTTGACCTGTTAAAATCCGATGTTCATGCTGCGAAAATCCGATTGGGACTCTCAAAAACCTTGCATTATCCCTCTCGTAGTACATAAATTGGTACAAAAAAAGAGGGCAACAAAGCCTGAAACGACCAGCTACTGACTCCTGACTCCTGACTCCTGACTCCTGACTCCTAACCCCACCAACAAACTTTTTCAGCAAACCCTAAATAGTTGACTAATCACAGAAAGACCCGCGCAAGCGTAAATTTTCCCGCAATTCCTCGGTCATACCCACATTATCGGCAAACTTTGCCCCCTTCACTTTTGCCCCGCTAAAATTCGCTTGAGTGATGTTGACTTCAACCAAATTAGCTCCTTCTAAATTGGAGCCAATTAAATTAGCTAAAGCCAAACTAGAACGGTAAAAATCAGCATAACTTAAATCGGCATTAGCTAATAAGGCTCCGCTTAAATCCGCTCCCTTAAAACTAGCATGACTGCCATTAATTTCACTTAAATCAGCATCGGTTAAATTGGCCCCCCGCAGATTCGCTTGATAGAGATTAGCCATGCCTAAAGATATGCCACTTAATTCCGCTGCCAAGAGATTTGCCCCGGTAAAATCCGTTAGGGGATCCAGTTCAGCTAATTGGGCCAGTTCGAGAAAATCATCAGTAACAGAAGCATAAATTCCCTCGATTTGTGCCTGCAATTTCTCTAAATTTTCTGATGCTGCCGGTTGCGGTTCAACCAGAACAGTATCTAATTCTACCTGCGATGAACCCAAAGAAATACGACTCAAAAAAGCATAAAATTGATTTTCCATTAGGAAAAATGCTAACTTTCGCTCTAAAATACTATGTTTATTGGGACTTAGATCGTGTTTCCATAATCCCGATGTTTCCGTGATACAGATATCGGCAGCCGTCAGCGAAAATTGCACCGTGAGATGATAAGGTTCTTCCTCCACACTGACGGTTCCTAGGTTAATCCTTTCGATCGCTCCTGTAAATATTGACTGAGGACTTTTGAAAGATAACCGCCATTGATGATTATTAATACGATTTATGTATAACTCTTGACTAGAAAGAGGATTAGGTGTTAGGTGACAATTAACTAAAACAAAATCTAATTTTCCTCCTTTTAGACCCCATTTGATTTCCCCGCCGAGGAGAGATTGAATTTGAGCTTGTAGGTGTAAAGTTAAATATAAATCAAATTTTTGCGAGTCGGTGGCTACTGGTTCTAGGGTTAAAGATACACTATCGGGGTAGCGATCAAAGGCAGCTAAAAGACGCATAATCTAAAAAAGAAAAGTCAAAATAAACAGTAAAAAAGTGGTGTTTCTCTGACCTTAAAGCCGAGAACTCACCCCTATTTAAAACAATAGCTGATTTTCTCGATCCTCGCTGAACATTTCTTCGGCGATCGCTGAATGATTGCCCCTGAAAATCAAGGTTAAATTAGTTGACTTTCTCTTTTTTGCCGATATTGCCGTCCGCATTAAAAAACATCGGTAAAAAGCGTTCCATAAACATTTGTGGATCACGATTCCAGGCTTTTTGCGCCGCTTCTACCCGGAATAATTGTAATTTCGGGTCGAGAAGGGATTGGGGTAAACGTTCCATCAGATATTGAGGACGTTCCCAAAGCGGCATAGTGGCGGCGATTTCCATTAAATGACCGACGCGGCGCAATTCTGCCCCGAGGGTGATATCCATACCCGATTCATAGGCGGCCTGTTCGATCGCTGAGTATTTGGTCTTAGCTTTTTCGACTTTTTGCCGATGTTCGGGGCTTTTTTGGGCAATTTTGGCTAACCAACGATTGCCCCAACGCACATGACCCGCTTCTTCAGGAAAAATTTTGGCGATCGTTTCCTGAATTTTCAGATTTTCCGGGGTTTGTTCCCCTGCTTTGAGGGCATAAATATGGGCGGCAAAGTATTCGCATCCCCGTTTTTCCGTGACGTTAATTGCCGCTAGGGCCGCAATCAGTCCATCTTCCCTTTGTTCTTCGCCTTGGAATTGATCTTGATCGAGAAGACGTTCAAATTCATCGATATAGGACAACCCCGGCGGTTTCCCCACATCGGCCCCCAATTCGATTAATAAATCGGTTAACCAGTAGGCATGGCGGGCCTCATCGGCGACGTGACGGGAAAGCTCCTGGATCAGTTCTTTTGGTTGTCCGTCTAAGGTTTCGATCAGTTCGGTCAGGTCTTTACAGCTACGTTGTTCGTTGTAGCGGTAACGGTTGAGGGTGACAAGATGAATTTCGCGATCGCTAATGACACGCTTCATGATGTCGCGAGCGCTCATCGTCTTCTTGAATTTACGAGGGTAAGCAACGGTCATGATTTTGTATCGTTTTGTAAACGGCTTCCCGTATTCTAACGGAGTTTTTTCCCAATCTGGCAAGGGAGCGGCAAGTGGCAAGCTTTTTTCAGTGATCAGTGAAAGATAAGCTGCCCGCGCATTTAAATTGCTTGTGGAGATGAGATACTCTTTCCTCTTGCACTCTTGCAACAGTAAAGAGATTGGGGGGAGATTCGGCTAATCTAAGAATAAGCGGTTAAAATGCGTCTTAGCTGATCGAGGAAAACTAGAATTGTCTATGAACACATTCACTCCCCATCAAATTGTTAGTTTATTCTGCAAAAATCGAACTTTATACGGAGAAGTAATTCAGGTGATCGAAAGTCGTTCGGCTCTTTGGGTGCGTCCTCTTTGGTTAATTATAGCCGATAATTTTGAGACCATTGATGTGCGGGAATGTTCCGATTTAATTCTACCTATCAACTTATTTAACCCCGCCTTAGACACGGAAGTTTTACCCCTATTTTCCCAAGTAATTAAAGATAATTATATCGCCAATATTTCCTATCCTCTCCAGGACTTTTTGCAGAAAGTTTGTCAAAGTTATCCCGAATATTTTCAGAAAAATCTATGATTGACGAAGGCTACGTCAAATACAATTGTACTTGGATTCCTGACCATCCCTTAATAAGCTCAGAGATTGCAGAATTAAATTATTGGCGCCATCGCCTCTATCGACTGGGATTAATCGGTCAATACGATAACGGAATCGGTTTTGGGAATGTGAGTCAACGAGGGAAAATAGACAAAGAAATTATTATTTCTGGCACTAACACCGGGGGAATACCGGTATTAAATGAATCCCATTACACCAGAGTTATAGACTACGATTGGAAAGAAAATCGGGTCACTTGTCGGGGAACAATCGCCGCTTCTTCAGAAACTCTCACCCATGGAGCAATTTATGAAGCGAATCCCCAGATTAATGGGGTGATTCATATTCACCATCGCCCCCTGTGGCAAAATTTGATGTATCGAGTGCCGACCACCCAAGAAAATATCGCCTATGGAACCCCAGAAATGGCCGCAGAAATTATCCGTTTATGTCAAGAAGATCGTCTAGAGGAGCAACAAATTTTAGTGATGAGTGGTCATGAAGAAGGAATTATCGCCTTTGGGCAAAATTTAGCAAAAGCGGGTAATTTACTATTAGCCTATTACCAGCAATCTCAATCATCTTGAAAGTGACCTCCCCTCCAACTCAGCACCAGGGAGACAAAAGTGGTTTTAATTTAGTCGTTTTCATGTTAACTTGTTCTGTAGATTTTCGTTTTTGAGGAATGCCATCGTGATCGACATCTTCCATCATCTATCTGTCTCGATCGACTTTTCGCCTCTTACCAATGTCTTGATGACTATTTCGGAGCAAGACGTGGATATCATCGGGAATGTCCAGAAATCCTTCTCAAATTTCGTCAAAACTGGGCAAGCATGGGCCCTATTAATCGGTTTGATTGTCGGTTATATGTTTCGAGGTTTTACTTCTTATTAGCTTTTCGCCTATCAGCATTCAGCCAGAGCGAGCAATTCTTGCTATTCTTATGTTTGTAGAGTTGGAGATTTTTCTAACCTGAAGCGGTAATGCTATCAGCGCCGGATTATTCCCCAAAATTGTCCAGCATATTTTGGTTAACTTTATCCACAATAATCTAACGAAAACAGTGACAGCAAAGAAAACTTGGAGCGATCGCTTTGAAGGTAGTCTCCATCCTACGATCGTGGAATTTAACGCCAGTATTGGCTTTGATATCGAATTAATCGAGTATGATCTCACCGGATCGATCGCTCACGCCAAAATGCTCGCCTATACGGGTATTATCAGCCCCGAAGAAGCAGATAGTCTCGTCTCTGGATTGGAACAAATTCGTCAAGAATACCGCACCGGCAACTTTAACCCCGGCATCGATCAAGAGGACGTGCATTTTGCCGTGGAACGTCGTTTAACCGAGATCGTGGGAGATGTGGGCAAAAAACTGCACACGGCCCGTTCGCGGAATGATCAGGTAGGAACGGATATTCGTCTGTATCTTAGACAACAAATCGATGATATTAGGCAAGAAATTCGCAATTTTCAGCAAGCTTTAGTCAATCACGCTGAAAACCATCTGGAAACCCTGATCCCCGGTTATACCCACCTACAGCGCGCCCAACCGATTAGTTTAGCCCATCATCTCCTAGCTTATTTTCAAATGGCCGAACGGGATCACCAAAGATTAGGAGAAATTCGCGCCAGGACTAATATTTCGCCCCTAGGATGTGGCGCTTTAGCGGGGACGACTTTTCCCATCGATCGTCATTACAGTGCCAATTTACTCGATTTTGAGCAGGTGTATAACAATAGTCTCGATGGAGTCAGCGATCGAGATTTTGCCATTGAATTTATGACGGCCGCTAGTCTGATTATGGTCCACCTGAGCCGTTTGAGCGAAGAAATGATTCTCTGGTCTTCCCAAGAATTTAGTTTTATCACTCTCACCGATAGTTGTGCCACGGGATCTAGCATTATGCCCCAGAAAAAAAATCCCGACGTTCCCGAATTGGTGCGCGGCAAAACAGGGCGGGTTTTTGGGCATTTACAGGCGTTATTGACCTTAATGAAGGGTTTACCCCTAGCTTATAACAAAGACTTGCAGGAGGACAAGGAAGCGTTATTTGATGGCGTTAAAACCGTGCGGATTTGTTTGCAAGCGATGACGGTACTTTTAGCCACCGGAATTCAATTTAAAACCGACCGATTAGCTAATGCGGTGGCGGAAGATTTTTCTAATGCGACGGATGTGGCGGATTATTTAGCCAGTAAGGGAATTCCCTTCCGAGAAGCTTATAATTTAGTCGGGAAAGTCGTTAAAAGCAGTTTAGCAGCGGGTAAGTTATTAAAAGATTTAACCCTGACGGAATGGCAAGAATTACATCCAGCTTTTGAGGCCGATATCTACGACGCGATCGCTCCTCGTCAGGTGGTGGCGGCCCGTAATAGCTATGGTGGCACAGGTTTTGAACAAGTGCGATCGGCTTTAATTCAAGCTAAAGCCATTCTCGATCATCGAAAATTTGCGTCTGAAACCCCGCCGTTCTAGGTTGGCTTTACGTTAGAATTAAAAGGCCAGTCTCGAAAACCAAGTGGACGGCGCAGCACCTTGAAAACTCGGCTTAGGGGGTTCCGACCAGAAAAGCTTGGCCGGGTAAAAAGTCGCGCGCAACAAGTACAAGAAGC
>NZ_JAPZQM010000701.1:0-1914 GCF_027530565.1 Microcystis sp. LE19-10.1B
GCCAAGCTTTTCTGGTCGGAACCCCCTAAGCCGAGTTTTCAAGGTGCTGCGCCGTCCACTTGGTTTTCGAGACTGGCCTTTTAATTCTAACGTAAAGCCAACCTAGAACGGCGGGGTTTCAGACCCAAAATTTCCGATGAAGACTCCCTGTGCAAGGTTCTCGTCAAAATGCACACAGTTGCTGGTCACGATGTCATAACAGTCAACGAAGTGGGACTTTCTGGACAGCCAGATTCTGTTGTCTTGAACTATGCCCGACAAAACAATCGAATGCTGCTAACTCGTAATTGCCGAGATTTTGAAGCCATCCATCAAGAAAACC
Source organism: Microcystis sp. LE19-10.1B (assembly GCF_027530565.1). Classification (NCBI taxonomy): domain Bacteria; kingdom Bacillati; phylum Cyanobacteriota; class Cyanophyceae; order Chroococcales; family Microcystaceae; genus Microcystis; species Microcystis sp. LE19-10.1B. The sequence goes on from NZ_JAPZQM010000701.1 coordinate 323, forward strand.
CCTGCCATTCAGGTATTTTGGCCATTTACGAGAATAGGGACTACTCAAAAGATCTCAGTAGAGGGGAAATTGTCAAAGCGATCGCCAATCTGGAAACTGCTAATATCCCTCCGGCCAATCAGTTCATCTCCCTGAATCAGTGGAACTATTAGCTTTTCTAGGTTTGGCTAAGGAACAACCCAACCCAACACCAAAGCTGGACAACAATAGATTACACACTAAACTAAAATAAGCTGTATCCTAAGCTACAATTTAATAAATCTTTATATTTCTCTCCCTAATCAGTTAGCCGTAGCTTGGGTTGAGCTATCATTATTGCTCAGGTATTACCCATCGGCTCAAAAGGCGAAACCCAACAAAAATTGTGAAAATATTCCAGGAAGTTGTTGGGTAACAGGTGTCTGAATAAGTTGATTAATTAATCGAGCCGTAGGTTGGGTTGAGCTATCATTATTACTCAGGTATTACCCATCGGCTCAAAAGGCGAAACCCAACAAAAATTGTGAAAATATTCCAGGAAGTTGTTGGGTTTCCTTGCGTCAACCCAACCTACAAGTCTCACCCCTGGGAATTGTACAATAAGGTTGTACAAGTATCCCCTTACTCTCAAACACAGTATTTTATCAACTGTAGATATCTCGGCGATGTCCAACCTTATGGATGGTAAGCCGCTTTGCTTCGGGTGCAAAAGAATAGATAACTCTATAGTCACCGACTCGAAGCTTGAAAAGACCACTCAAATTAGCACTTAAAGCTTGAGGACTAACATTTTCAAAATTATCCAACAACCAGCGAACTTTCCGCAAAATTCGCTCTTGAATGATAGGAGCGAGTGCTTCTAAATCAGCGATTGCTTCGCGGCTAAATTCTACAAAGTAAGCCATTACCAGTTTAATCCTAATTTTTTGGCTACTTCCTCGGCTGAAACCCCATTTTCTCCTATTTCAGTCCGTCTTAGAGAGTCAAGAAGTTGTTGCTTAACTTCAGGTTTGACTTCTTTATCTTGGTCAGGATCGAGTAAGATAGATTGGATGGTTTCGGCAACAGTTTCTTGAATGAGGAGCTTGAGTTCTTCAACGGTTAGCTCTTTAACTTGCATATTTTTAACTAGGAGAGAAGAATAAATAAACTACTCCTAATTTTGACACTAAATTGGCTATTTGGCTCTTCTCGACTTTGTGTGATCATCAATGCTTTGTCTCGTTCCAAGGTAGAACCTCTGAAAATGCCTTGCCAGGGAGACCCTAGCAACGAGGTGATAGTTGTTTAATAAGCGAAAGGAAAAAACAAACCCCTTCAACTCTGATTAAGGGGGCATTTATGGTATTTTTAGAGGCAATTTAGCCTACCTTTGTGGTTTCTTTTTCGGTGGATTGGGAGGGGTTTAGTTGGCAACTGATAATAAAGCCTCTTCTATTGGCTTTGGTAACTCAATAGCATAAAACCGATTCTGGCTCTTCGGTAATTGTTATGCAATGGACGGGGGTTATAAGGGATGGAACCCTTATATAGAAAAGCATTTAGCGATTTTTGTCAATTGTTTTTGCTCTAGAGCGAACTAATCAATTAAGTCTCTTGCCAGATAAGGATTT
>NZ_JAPZQM010000351.1:0-9551 GCF_027530565.1 Microcystis sp. LE19-10.1B
ACGACGACTAAGTGAGGGTTTGCTGAATAAATCTAAAAATCTTGTTGGATAAGGTTTTTAGACTTTTTTTCTCTCAAAAATTGCCGACCATTGGAGTGATTGGGGGGAAAATTCAGGTACTTTTTCCCTGAAAATTAGGTAGTTGACCACCTGAAAATCGATAAAACCCCACTTCCCCACACCCCACACCCCACACCCTGCCACCACCGAAAAACTTTTTCAGCAAGCCCTAAGTTAGACGGACGCAAAAAAACCTCGGCGCTCATCCCGAGGTGAATTTAGGAGATATGAGCTTATGTTGACGTAAATTAGCTAAGGGCGTTGATCACATAATCAATGTAGGAATTAGCTTCTACAGCAGCATCCCCAGTTAATCCGTGATTGGTTTTGATGTATTTTAAGGCTTCGATATACCAACTAGGAGATAGCTCAAAGGCGCTATTAATTTCACTCAAACCGGCGACTAGATATTCATCGATCGGGCCTGTACCCCCTACCACGAGGGCATAGGTGATAATTCGGATATAGTAGCCGATATCACGAACGCACTTGGATTTCCCTCGCTCATCGTAGGCATAGTTCGGCCCCTGGAGTTGGGTGGTGTAGGGAAATTTTTGATAGACAGCGTTGGCTGCTTCTTGGGCTAAACTGGGGGCTTTTTGGGCGAGGATTTTTACCGCTTCTAGGGTGATGGCGGCCTGACGGAAACGACCGAACGCTACTTGTAATTCAGCACTGCTGAGAAAACGGCCTTGGGAATCGGCAGTAGCTACCGCTTCGGTTAAAGGTGTTTTGGTCATGGATGGAATTGCTCCTACAAAAGTTTAATCGGATTGAGATAAGAAAGTCACAGCATCAGGAAACTGCCGCCGCCGCTCGATCGAAGTAAGAAGCGACTTCTGCTAGTAAAGAACTGCAATCCCCGCGAGTGATCCCGTTGGGATCGGCCGCTAGGGCAAGGGAAGCGTCTTTGAGCTTGAGAATTCCGGCCGCAACAGAAGCTCCCGGAACTCCCAGGGCGACGTAGGTTTCCCGGAGACCGTTCAAGGCGCGATCATCGAGGATGCTGGCATCGCCGGTGAAGGTGGCATAGGTAACGTAGCGCAGGATAATTTCCAAATCCCGCAAGCAGGCGGCGGCACGACGGTTTGTATAGGCGTTGCCACCGGGGGCAACTAAAACGGGCTGTTCTGAAAACAAACTACGCGCGGCATCGGTAACGATCGCAGAAGAATTACTGGAAAGACGATTGACCACATCCACGCGTTTATTACCATCTTTGACGAAGGCAATTAGGGCATTGACTTGATTCTCGCTCAGGTATTCCCCGCGGGTATCGGCCTGAGAAACGACTTTGGCAAAGGCATCTAACACCATAGTTTTCATCTCCTATAATGATGATTGGTTTCGGCAAAATATCGAGGTTGATTGCTCTGGCTTTTCTTTATTTTTTCCGATAAAGTATCTAGGAGTTTTTTTCTTGGGACTATACTATCGTCCTTGAAAAAAAATTACTCTACCTTGGCCAGATTTTTTTGTATATCGAGGAACAATTCTTGTTAATTGAATTTAGCGTTGATAGGCGCTTCCAGACATACTTAGTTTTTGCCATGAATTATTTTATAAACCATTTTCCTACTTTTATTTATTAAAAATTGTTTCCTAAAAAACCAGCAAAAAAATAATTTTTTAGGATAAATCTCAGAAAACTTTCTTAAATGTGTAACCCGATACTAAGAAAAAGTATCGCTCTTTTCATCTCTCTAATAATTTGTTTAAGTTGTTTAAATAAATGTGCTTTTATATACTAATAATAATTAACTAAATTGAGAGAAATTTCCCAAGACGATTTGAGCGATTGTGCTTCGATATACAAAAAAAGTGGCAAGGCAAAAAAATCGACAGGGATAATCCCCGCCGACGTTGTGATCAGAGGTGCCAACACCAGCATTTTGCAGTGTACTCTGACTTAAAAAGTATTGTAAAACATCTTAAATACATATATAATCAAAAATAGCCAACAAATACAAAGCAAGTGGGATTATGCCGATCGCAAGAGACATCACCCAATTGGTAGGACGGACTCCCCTAGTCCAACTGAATCGAATCCCAGTGGCAGAGGGAGTAAAAGCCCGCATCGTCGTCAAACTGGAAAGTATGAACCCCGCCGCCTCGGTTAAGGATCGCATCGGGGTCAGTATGGTGGAGGACGCTGAAGCCGCCGGACTAATTCACCCCGATAAAACAATTCTGGTGGAACCCACTTCCGGTAATACCGGCATCGCCCTAGCCATGGTAGCGGCGGCCAAAGGCTATCGCCTAGTCCTGACTATGCCCGAAACCATGAGTTTAGAACGACGGGCGATGTTAAAAGCTTACGGGGCGCAATTAGAATTAACCCCGGGTAGCCAAGGCATGAAAGGAGCGATCGCCCGGGCTGAGGAAATAGTCGAAAATACCCCCAACGCCTATAGTTTGCAACAGTTCCGCAACCCGGCTAACCCGAAAATTCACCGAGAAACCACCGCCGAGGAAATCTGGGCCGATACCGATGGCCTGGTAGATATCGTTATCGGTGGCGTGGGAACCGGGGGAACCATTACCGGTATTGCCGAAACCATTAAACCCCGTCGTCCCCAATTTCAAGCGATCGCAGTTGAACCCTCTAATAGTCCCGTCTTATCGGGGGGACCACCCGGTCCGCACAAAATCCAAGGCATCGGCGCCGGTTTTATCCCGGCAATTTTCCGACCGGAATTAATCGATGAGGTGATTATCGTCGATGATACGGACGCTTTCGCCTACGCGCGACGGTTAGCTCGTCAGGAGGGACTACTATCGGGCATCTCGGCCGGGGCCGCTTTATGGGCGGCAATTCAGGTGGGCAAAAGACCCGAAAACGAAGATAAATTAATCGTCATGATTCAGCCTAGTTTCGGGGAACGTTACCTCAGCACAGCCCTGTTTAAAGACCTCGAAGATATCGACTAATAGGACAATAAATCGATGGAATTTGCAACGAGGGCAATTCATGGGGGGCAAGAACCAGACTCTAGCCATGGTGCGGTAACGATTTCCACCTATAACACCGGCTTTACTAGGATTATCGATTGGGATCGAGAATAGGAACGATTTAAAGCGGCATCTGGAAAAGGCCTTGATTGGTTAGGCGAAGTTTTTATCTCATTTGATGGGTTAAACAATGTTTTTTGACTCGGAAGATTGGCAAACGATTATTTTTCGGCTCAGTATGGCTATGGCCGTCGGCTGTCTGATTGGTTATAACCGACAGCGAGGCGGTCGTCCGGCTGGATTGAGAACTTTTATCATCGTTAGTCTCGGGGCTGCCATGTTCGTGATGATTCCCCTACAAGCGGAAGGAGATGTGGGTTATGCGTCTTCTAATGCTCTCAGTCGCACTATTCAAGGGGTCGCTTCTGGTGTCGGTTTTTTAGGGGCGGGAATCATCCTACAACAATCCCATCGGGAACTAAATAAGGTACAAGTGAAAGGTTTGACTTCGGCGGCGACTATCTGGTTAGCGGCAGGATTAGGCGCGGCTTCTGGTTGCGGTTTATGGCAGATGGTTCTGGTGGGAACTCTATTCTCTCTGTGCACTTTAAGTGGCATTAAACGACTTAAGAAAAATAAATCTTTAGGCAAATATATTAAAGGTCGTAAGAAAATATCTACGATTAATCAAGAAATAAATCCATCGGATAATTCAGCATCTCATTAATAAAAAAAGTGATAAAAATTAATTTTTCTTGAGAGGGCAAAAGCTTTTCTTTACTGGCTTTTACCTCGAAAAGATTATGTTTTTTCTGCAATTTATTGGTCAAAAAAATATAATAAATTTTTCATAAAATTTATTATAAACAAATACAAAACAAAAATTTTATGTGATAATATTTAGATAGAGTAACCACTTTTCTGAACAGGAGAAAATTCAACTATGATCAACCGAAATAAGAGCTTTCAAAGCCTCAAAAATCAAGTTTTCCGGCTGCTGATTTTCCTCTTAACTGTCACTTTGCTCCTAGGGGGAAGGGGAAATGCGATCGCCTTGCCCCTACTCCCCGAACAGTTGGCCGTCATCGACCGTGCAACGGCAACGGGTGGCACCGTGGTGGAACCCGTTAAGAAAAAAAATGAGGTTTCTAGCCCAAAAATTCTGGAAGATGCCCAAATTGCCTATGAAAAAGCCATCCAAGCGACAAAATCGGCTATCGATGACCTAAAGGCTCAACTAGCCGCTCCTTCTCTCGACAAGAAGATTATCGAAGCTCAACAGGACAACCTAGAGGACTTAGCGGATAATATTGACGATCTAGGGGAAAAAGTGAGTAAATTTACGAAAAAATTGACCAAATCTGGGGCTAAACTCAGTGAAACCCTGCAAAACAACCTTATTACCCTAGAAAATAGCCTCGTTAATACCTCCGAGACGATCGATATCTTAGCCGACGACACCGAACGACTCAAAGACAATGCTTCCCCTTTCCTGAAAACTCGCGTAGAAAAGACCATCGACGCGGTTAAACAGACTCTACAGGAAAGCGATCGAGCTTGGCAAGAACTGATCTCCTCGGCCACAACGGAACTGGAGAAGACTAGCACCCCGAAATAAATAGGGCTTGCAAGGGCATACAATCGGTCTTTTTTGGGGTAATTATCGTTTTTACCCCAAAATTATCAAATCCGATCCCTAATAGCTGTCTCCCGTCTCCTGTCTCCTGTCTCCTGTCTCGGAGTCTCGACTAGAAAATTAATTTTGCACGACTACTTACCAATCATGACGCTTACCTATCAACCACCAACCCCCCATCGCTGGCACTTTGATAATCGGGCGATTTTGCCCCTCAGAAACCCTAATTTCTGGAAAATCGAGAGTGGAGTCGTGAAAACCTCCACCTGGTTAGAAGATGGAACCCTGATCGTCTTGGGATTGTGGGGACCTGGCAGTTTTGTCGGTAAAACCCTAGAGAGAGTCAATCCCTATCAAGTTGAGTGCATCACTCCTGTACAAGCAGTTTCCTTTTCCACAGTTGAGAGTTATCAAATGGCAGAAATTCTGCTGTCTCATCTTCAGCAAGCACAAGAGCTAAGTATTATTCGTAGCTACAAACGTACTGATATTATGGTTGTGAAATTACTGTCATGGTTAGGCAATCAATTTGGTAAACAAACTGGTACTGGACAATTAATTGATGTGCGTCTAACTCATCAGGATATCGCTGACTTATTAGGAACCACCAGAGTCACAATTACCCGCGCACTTAATAGTCTAGAACAACAGGGGGCCGTGGAACGTCTTCCTGTCCATCGTCTTCTTTTACGAGAGGAGGACATCTGGCACTACGAGATTTAGAATGGGAAGGATTATCTCTTTTTTCAATCTATGAATTGGTTAGTAGCCCTTTTAATTACTAGCGTGACGAGTTTTGTAGCCACAAATCTCGATGATCTGATGGTGCTAATGTTGTTTTTCTCGCGACTTAATGCTAATTTTCGACCTCGACACCTGATTATTGGTCAATACCTCGGTTTTACCCTGATTCTCCTAGCTAGTTCCCTCGGGTTACTATTTGGGTTACTGGTTTCTAAAGAATGGATTGGTCTATTAGGATTTATTCCTTTGATTATCGGCATTAAACAACTTTTGTCAAGGGAAAATGAGGATTATATTCAAGAAGTAAGAGAAGATGTTAATTATTCTAAAAATCGCTCCTTTTTTCCTCGTTTTCCCTCCCAAACCTATTACGTTGCCGCCGTGACCGTTGCTAATGGTGGTGATAATATTGGTATCTATACCTCTCTTTTTGCCAATAATTCCCCGATGCACGTCTTAATTATTATGATAGTTTTTTATCTCATGATGGGGATTTGGTGCCTCCTAGCCTATTTTTTGATTACCCATCCCAGGATAGCTAAAGTGGTTACAAACTACGGACATAAAATTAGTCCTTTTATCTATATTTTTCTAGGGATTTATATATTAGTTGACAGCCGATCCTATCGTTTATTTTTAATGTCTTAACCAAGAATGCCTAAAAATCGTCTTTTAGCTAGACCAAGCAATCTCTTTTTTTTGTTATTAATTTTGGCGATTATTTTTAATCCTTTCGTGATTGTCAATGCTGGAGAAAGAGGGGTTTTAATGGTTTTTGGACAGGTGCAAGATCACATACTTAATGAGGGCATTCACGGGATTATTCCCGTTGTTAACACGGTAAAAAAACTAAGTGTGAGAATCCAAAAACAACAGATAGCGGCCGAAGCTTCCTCCAAAGACCTACAGGAAGTATTTACAGATGTAGCCCTGAATTGGCATATTTTAGCATCAGAAGTTAATACTATTTTTCAACAAATTGGCGATGAAGCGGCTGTCATTGAACGAGTAATCGATCCAGCAGTGGAGGAAATTCTCAAGGCAGTTATGGCTAAATATACCGCCGAAGAATTAATTACTAAACGGGAGGAGGTGAAAGGAGAAGTGGATATTCGTTTGAGCGAAAGACTGAAAAATTATCATATCGGTGTCGATGATATTTCTTTGGTTCATGTCAATTTTTCCGATCGCTTTACCGACGCGGTGGAAGCCAAACAAATTGCCGAACAGGAGGCCAAAAAAGCCGGTTTTATGGTGCTGAAAGCTCTGAAAGAATCGGAAGTGAAAATCAATCTGGCTAAAGGAGAGGCGGCAGCTCATCGCATTCTCCAAGATTCCTTAAGTCCAGAAGTTTTACAGAACAAAGCGATCGAAAGATGGGACGGTAAACTCCCCCTATTTATGGATGATAATCTGCTCAAGTCCCTTGAATTGGTTAAAGATAAGCGAAAAACTAGATGATAAAAACAATTTATTAAAACCATAAGAAAGAATACTTGATTTTATTGAACTTCCCAGCGAGGAACTCCTCTATGTTATTTAAATCCCAAAAGACAAAGCAGAAATTTAACCCTGATTACTGGCGAGATCATTCGGCCAACGAACGCACCTATCTGTCTTGGATGCGCGCTTCCATCGCTTTGATGGGTTTTGGTCTGGTCATTTTGCGTTTACGAACAGTATCTTCGTCATCTCTAGGACTGGGTTGGTTGTTGGGTTTTGTCTTCGCTATGGTGGGATTATTAACCGTTGTCATCGCCACGCGCCGATATTTTCTCATCCGGCGAGCGATCGATAGTAATAGCTACGAACCTGCTCAAGTCTGGATTATTTGCTTTAGTATAGCGATCGCTTGTCTAGGGTCGGGAATTCTCTATTTTGTCGCCACCAGTCCCGATAGCGGTGGAGTAGAAAGCATCGGTTTCGATTAAAACCCCATCCTCGGACGGAGCGGGATGGGGAGAAAATTGCTCGATACAGGCGGTAAAATCCAGATAACTACTTAGAATTACCCATTTTCCGACCTTTCCCAGGAAGGGGCGAAAGGTGGACAAATCAAAGGACAGGCGCGCCAATGACTGTGAACAGGGACTCCCAAGCGTTGACAATAGCCGTTTCCTCTCCCCTGAAACCTATAAAACCGACAGTAACGACAGGTAGAGGAACAAGTAGCAACTTTCGGGAGAGGATTTCCCGTGGATTCGATCGCTGTTAGTTTTGAGGATAGGGTGGAAATGGTGTCTAGCAAGGAAGTCTCCAAGGCTAACGGGGTTCACTAGCGACTGTTACCGTACCTAGTCACAAATTATGTCACAGTCGCCCGTCGTCCCGGAGTATAACGATTGACACGCTCCTAAAAAATTGAGAAAATCCCTTGCTACTAGACTTATTCCACCACAACACGCCTAGAAAAGCCCCAACTTAAGGAGGCCGCCACCATCATCAATACCATCCACTCTGGCGGCAAATAGGTTGGTTGACAAGCTTTTAATAACAATCTTCCCCCTACCGCTAAAACCGTCAGATAGGCCGCATCTTGTAGGTAAACAAACTCAGCTAACCACCTGACAAATAAACCGGTTAAAAATCGTAGGGCTAACATTCCCAAAATACCACCAGTCAGGAGAATCCAGAATCGATCGGCTAGGGCGATCGCTGTTGTCACACTATCGAGGGAAAAAGCCAGATCCGTAAAAGCAATCAAAACAATAACACGGCCAAAAGATTCTATGGCGAGATTAAGGGCAAAATTTTCGTCTTCTATTTCTATATTCAAAAATTTCTGCCAAAAATGCTTACCTGCTAACCAGAGCAGATAAATAGCACCCAGTACCTCCACCTGCCAGAATTTAACTGTCCAACTGGCACTGACTAACAGGGCAACTCTTAACACAAATGCCCCGGCCAATCCCCAGTTTAAAGCCTGGCGTTGTTGTCTGGGGTCGGGAAGTTCTCGCACCAAAGCGGCCAGGGCGACGGCATTATCGGCCGATAGAATAGTTTCTAAGACTGCCAGGGTGAGAATAGTGCCGCAAGTGGTTAGAGAGAGATTTTCAGCTATATCGAGAATTTGAGGGGACATATAATTATATTTTTACTCCTATGACGTTGTAGATGCGTCTTGGTATTTGCTGCTAGGATTCTTGACTATTTTTTTGTCGGTATAAATCTAAGGTCAAGTTCTTGAGCTTGCGATCGATGGCGAGATTGCTGAAAACGCTCTCCTTGACTAGGATTTTGGCCGGACACTATCATCTTAGGTAGGGTCTGCTGAAAAAGTTTTTCGTGGGGACAGGGTGTGGGGTGTGGGGTGTGGGGTGTAGGGTTTTACCGATTCTCATCTGGTCAATTACCTAATTTTCAGAGAAAAAGTCCCAGAATTTTCCCCCTATCTCTCCCACAACTGGTACTTTTTGTCAATCAAAAAGTCTAAAAGTCTTACCCAACAAGGTTTTTAGATTTATTCAGCAAGCCCTATCTAGAGCTTGCTGAAAAACTTTTTTAGCATACCCTCAATAGTCAACAGCTTATCAGGGGTTAGGTCAGGTGATTGTCAACTCACCTTTTTTTGGCATTAAAAATCCCTGAGATTGTCCTGGGCTGCTAGTTGCGATCGCTCTTTTTCCATGGACAATTCCGTTTCCAATTCTTGGCTGAGGAAATAGTTGAGGAAAGTTCGGATAATAGCGATGAGGGCGAGTTGTGCCAAGGCTTCTATAGTAGGTGTGACGGTAGTAGCCACGATGTCTCCACCTAACTGAAACTCTAGGGCTAAAGATAGCCAAGTACCGAAACGAATGCGAATTTGATTGAAGGAAAAAGGGGGAAGACTGCGACGGTGACGATTAGACTGCCAAGCTAATTGTAGGGTTTTAATTAATCCGATCACCACACAAGCGATCGAAATACTTTCTAGGCAAAACTTGATGATTGCCACGGCAGAGATCAAGCCTGTTTCTAAAGTTGCTAAAAATTCCATACCCAACAGATACCCTCTTATCCGATCAACCAACCTACCATCCCACATTCCGCACCCTAGTCGTTGAAATCAAAAGTTGCTCTAGCCCTTGTATAGTAAGACTTTTAGCGATTACTAAGAATTATGAAGTGTCACACTCTAGTTAGCGATCGCCAGCTTAATGAGAGTTTATCTCAATAA
>NZ_JAPZQM010000242.1:0-3379 GCF_027530565.1 Microcystis sp. LE19-10.1B
AAATCATTAGTTATTTCGAGCGAAGGACAACGAATGGGGTGGTGGAGGGAATCAACAATAAACTTAAACTAATAAAACGGAGAGGCTATGGCTTTAGAAACTTTCGGAATTTTTGGGTTAGAAGTATGTTATCTTGGCATCTTGTATGTTGATTTAGCATAAAGGGTAACGAAGAGCCTGATTACCAATCAGTTTGAGAGTTGCTCAAAGTAGGTTCACTGTTCATATTTTGTCGCTCCGCCACCTTTGAATTGTTAGATAGTAGTGAGGCGATTGCCATATTTTAGTACATCAGATATGATATAAACACATCATGGCTGATCAAAGCAAACCTTTAGCTTGGCTGCATGGTGAGATCAAGACCCCACCTTTCAGTTTAGAAGCACGGATCGAAGCAGGTGTCTTACTCAGGCAACTACAGGAAGGCGAACCCCTTGGTTTGCCACATTCGCGTCCTATGCCAAGTGTAGGCTATCATTGTCATGAGCTACGCATTAGAGACATCGATAAAAATTGGAGGATTATTTATCGAATTGATGAAGATGCAATCTTGATTATTGAGGTGTTTAATAAGACAACAAGAGCAACACCCAAAAGTGTAATTGAGGTTTGTAAGAAACGCTTGAGTAAATACGATACTGATCAGCAGGAATAAGAGGATGGAAGAGACTAAAAAAGGGCTTTTGGAATCAAAAGGCTGGAAAATCGGAACCGTTTCCGACTTTTTAGAGTTAACGCCCGAAGAGATTATCCTTGTTGAAATCAAACTAGCTCTTAGCAAAAGTTTGAAAAGTCAGCGGCAGAAGATAATGACTCAAAGTGAACTGGCCAATAAAATCGGCTCTAGTCAACCTCGGATTGCCAAAGCTGAAAATGGCGATCCGTCGGTTTCACTGGAATTGCTTATCCCCTCGCTGTTGGCAACAGGTGCCACTCCTCAAGACATCGGACAAATCATTGCCAGTGTCAAAGGCGTTGCTGAATCAAGACCTGAATGCTAATTTTGTGCATCCTATCCACTAATGTTAGTTATTGTCGTTGATGCGATAAATCCCTGAATTTCCCCAGCATCAATACGCTCAAATAATCTTGCTGCGTTTTCCACAAATAGCTCTCGTTCTTGTAGAAAATCAAGAATGACATTGGTATCAATCAGAACTCGCATTATTGATACTTCTCGATCAGATAGGTTACATAATCGGTTGGGGCGTTAGTTTACCCTGTAGCTGCCGAAATCTCAGAAACACCTCGCAAGCGCAACAGATTTCCCCGCTTGGATTTGAGGTTTGCTTCCCGTTGTTTAGAATGTATGAACAAGGTGAAATCACCCTAGAGGGATTAGCAAGAAAAGCTCCTCTCATTGCCCGTGCTATTGAAAAGCAACAGGAAATCTCTTAAATCCTAGACAAACAAAAAAACATTAGTATTTCGGCATCTAGTCGGGTATTGGCTGTACCATTATTTAATATCAATTTGCTGTAATTCTGGTAAAAGTTCTTTAAATAAAAGCCTAAATCTTTTTATACATATTATTTTAAACATCAATTTTAAAGCATCCCAATTAATTGCATCATAGCGGATCAATTCTAGGACAATTTTTATGTTTAATTTTTTGATACAAATCAAAAGCCAATGCAGGCAAATATAATCTTCTATAACTGACAATTCTGGTAACTTTTCCCGATGTTTAGGATGTACCATGTCATAAATTTTTTGTTTGATTAAAATATTTTTTTTGCATCGCTCTTTTATTGATATATTGCTATGGCAACATCCCGACCATACTCTTTTAAAACATAGACACTTACCGACAAATACAGCATCGCCGTACTTGGCAATTTCTATCCATGAGTTAATATCATCATAATTACCGTCAAAGTCTTTATCCCAGCCTCCCGATCGCAAAAATGCTTTTTTTTGAAAAGCAACTTGAACAGGTGTTCCCAAAGGACAGATATCCAAAAGCATACCGTAGTGTATGTCTTCTTGCCGAATACAAAGAGCTAAATTATTAAATTGAACTTGATGTTTATCATCGATAATGTTGCCTATTATATCAATTTTTTTTGCCTGACAAGAGCAAATAACAGCATCAGGAAAATAAACGAGAGATTTGCCGATAATTTCGATACATTCAGGCATAATATAATCATCATCATCAATCAGCTTAATCCATTCTCCTTTGGCAATTTTGACTCCAATATTAACACTTTCTGAATGTCCTAAATTTATCGAGTTGCGATGATATATAACTCGATCACCTAACTGCTTGATATATTCTTCAGTTTGATCAGAAGAAGCATCATCTACAACAATAATTTCACAGTTTATAGTTTGATTGATTGCCGATTCTAATGACCATTTTAAAAATGGTAAGCGATTATATGTTGTTATAACAATACTGAATTTCATGAGCATTTACAAGAATATTTAGTTTAGGTAAAATATTTTCTTTTTTTATTATTTGTTAAGCCATGAATCGCTGACAAAATCGACCAGGATATAAGATTGACTCTTTCATCAAAAATAGTAACATCAAAGACATGAAATAATATACAAGCAAAAAAAGCTGTTAAATAAGTAAATATAATCAATTTTTCTTCTGAGTTATCCAGATTTATTTTGGTTAAAAGTATAATCCCTTTTGCCAATATCCAGCCAACTAAAAAATAGAAAAAAACTGTCCAGGGAATCCCCACTTCAGACAGAAGCATCAGTGTTAAGTTGTGTGAATGTCCTATTACTATCTGAGATTGAGGCTGATAGAGATGTTTAAAACTTCCTAAACCCCATCCTTTCCAAGGTGACTTAAGGGCTAAATGCCAGGAGAATTTCCACAGAGTTATTCGGAGAGTTTCTACATCTCGATTAGGATAAAATTGATCGTTTATTCGAGCCCAAATAAACATTGGAACAATTAATCTAAACCAATCTCTTACTGGAGGATTGCCAAAAGCAGCGATAATAATCGCCCCGCTCACGATTGCTACTGTTAGCAAAATCCATCGCCAGCCTAAATAAATAGCAAAAGCAAGACAAGTTACTAATGTAGTCATCCAACCATTACGAGAATGAGTTAAAATTAGAGCAATAAATGTTAGGGAATTGATCACCAAAAGCAGACTAAGATAAAAAAATTTTTTATCAGTATTCGATTTTCTTAACTCTAGAATTATTAAGCCCAGTCCCAACACCCAAATAATAGTTAGAAAACTTGCTAGAAAATTAGCATGATAAAATGGCTCTTCGGTTTGTGTTATGCAATGGACGGGGGTTATAAGGGATGGAACCCTTATAGAGAAAGGCATTTAGCGATTTTTGTCAATTGTTTTTGCTCTAGAGCGAACTAATCAATTAAATCTCTTGCCAGATAAGGATT
>NZ_JAPZQM010000501.1:0-8892 GCF_027530565.1 Microcystis sp. LE19-10.1B
GTTGAAGATATTAACTTCGTTTCCTGGTCTAGAGGGATCGTTAGAAAACAATCTCTGGATTCAGGTATCGGTAGTTTTATTAACGAGATATTACCGTTTGTCGCTTGGAAACGGGGAAAATATTATCTTAAGGTTGATAAAAACGGAACCTCGCAAGAGTGTCCGAATTGTGGCGCAATTACTGGTAAAAAAGCGTTATCGGAAAGAGTTCACCGGTGTGATTCTTGCGGCCACATTGAACCAAGAGATACGGCATCAGCAAAGGTAATTGAGAACCGAGGAAAAAATGCGGTCGGACTGACCGTGTTAGAAAACGCTTGCGGAGGCGATTTGACGGGGATCGACTGGGTTAAACTCGGTCGATCTAGTTAAAAGCCTAAGAACCGAGAATCCCCCGCTACACCGCGCGAGCGGTTAGCGGGGGAGAGTCAATCCCCGATAACTGATAACTGCTAGACTAATTGGGTGATGCTTGCAAGATTAATAAAACCAGTGTCGAGATTAGAATGCAGGGACTTTTAAGAAAACTTTGGCGTGCGATCGAAAACTTTTTTACCCGACTTTTGGGGGGACAAGGGGGAAAGGGGAGAGTACAAGCGATCGAATCTGTTCCCCTAACCGATACAGACTACGAGTTTCTCTATATGCAGTTACTCGATGGAGTGTCCCACGGTTGGCACGAAGGCAGAATTCTGAGATTTTTTGAGAAATTGGGCGATCGAGGTCGGCAAAAAGATTGGGTAGAATGGTTAGAGCGCTTTGGGAGCCGTCTGCAATCCTCCGCTTCCCTTAACCAACTTCTCGCCACCAGAATGATCCGTTTGGGAGAATTAGCTCGCGCTTTCCCCGGGATTGAACGTATTGGTGAAGCTTCCTACGAGATCGGTTATCAACTCTACACCAAAGAAACTGCCACTTTAATCTGGGAATACGCCGGCGACGATGAGGACCCGGGCAGTTATTCCCAGCCGCAAACCCCAGAAAATTTCTTATATTCGGGTGAAACTAGCGATTTTAACGGTAATGACCCAGAAAATCCCCAATTAGAAACCCTCACCCTCGATGAATTATTTGACCGTCTGCAAAACGATCCTACCCTAGCCGGGCAAATGGCCGAACAATTGGGCATCGAAAATAAGGACGCAGAAAGCATTATTGATAGTCTCATCGCTCAATTTTCCCCCCAGGAAGCTAAAAACCCTGAAACTGCCGAAGATTGGTTTAATCAGGGCTTAGAACAGGCAAATTTAGGCAATTGGTCAAATGCGATCGCCGATTGGGAACAGGCCTTGACGATCGATCCCCAATTAGCCTCGGCCTGGCATAATCGTGGTGGTGCCTTAGCCATGATTGGTAACTACGAAGAAGCTTTAAATAGTTATGATCGCGCCCTAGAAATCACCCCCAACGATCACCAAGTCATTAACGCTAGAGGCAGCGCCCTATACGGACTGCAACGTTGGCAAGAAGCGTTAGAATGTTGGCAACAGGTGCTAGAAGCGGACGATAATTTTTATCAAGCTTGGTACAATCGCGGCAGTACCCTAGAAAATTTAGGCGAAACCCAAGCAGCGATCGCCTGTTATCAAAAAGCTTTAGGGATTGTGCCGGATTTTGAGCTTGCCCAAACCCGTCTAGAGGCTTTACTAGGGCAAAAACCGCCCGAAGACGACGGTAATCCCCCCGCCTGATTCAATCTGAACTTGAGCAGTCAACAGCCTACAATGAGGAGAGGATAGAGACTAATTTTAATCAATCAGGCCCAGCAATGAGTATAAAAAGCAAACCTCCTTCACAATCTCGCCTGATCGGTAATGTTTTATTAGCCGTAGGCGGCTTATTTCTGATTGTTAACCTTCTTTTCCCGCAATTATTTGGCCCTAGCGTCCCCAAAGTTCCCTATAGTCTTTTTATCGACCAAGTGGAAGATGGTAACGTCGCTAGGGTATCCGTGGGACAGAATGAGATTCGTTATCAGCTTAAAAACGACCAAGAGGGCAACTACGGACGAATTTTCAGCACTACACCGATTTTTGACCTAGAATTGCCCAAACGTCTAGAAGCTAAGGGCGTAGAATTCGCCGCCGCACCACCGCCAAAAAATGGCTGGATTGGTAGTGTTCTTAGTTGGGTGATTCCTCCCCTGATTTTTGTTGGTATTTGGCAATTTTTCCTCGCTCGCAGCGGTGGCGGTGGTCCAGCCGGGGCTTTATCGATTACCAAAAGTCGCGCTAAAGTCTATGTGGAAGGAGACACCACCAAAACCACTTTTGAAGATGTGGCCGGTGTGGAAGAAGCGAAAACCGAATTGGCCGAAATCGTCGAATTTCTCAAATATCCCCAACGTTACATTCAAATCGGGGCGCGGATTCCCAAGGGTGTCCTCCTAGTCGGTCCGCCGGGGACAGGAAAAACCCTGCTGGCAAAAGCAGTCGCGGGAGAAGCGGGAGTTCCTTTCTTTAGTATCTCAGGTTCGGAATTCGTGGAACTCTTTGTCGGTGCAGGTGCGGCCCGAGTGCGAGATCTGTTTGAACAGGCCAAGAAAAAAGCCCCCTGTATTATTTTTATCGATGAATTAGACGCGATTGGTAAATCTCGCGCTAACGGTAATTTTATGGGGGGTAACGATGAGCGGGAACAGACTTTAAACCAATTATTGACGGAAATGGACGGTTTTAACGCTGGTGATGCGACGGTAATCGTGCTGGCCGCTACTAATCGCCCAGAAACTCTTGATCCCGCCCTTTTACGCCCTGGCCGTTTTGATCGCCAAGTGTTAGTTGATCGCCCCGATCTGGCTGGACGCTTAAAAATCCTCGAAATCTACGCAGGTAAGGTAAAATTAGGCTCAGATGTGGATTTAAAACAGATTGCTACCCGCACCCCTGGTTTTGCTGGTGCTGACTTAGCTAATCTAGTCAATGAGGCCGCTTTATTGGCAGCCCGCAATCAACGCAGCACCGTCGCCCAAGAGGACTTTAATGAGGCAATCGAGCGGGTAGTGGCCGGTTTAGAGAAGAAAAGCCGGGTTCTCTCGGAAAAAGAGAAGAAAATCGTCGCTTATCACGAAGTTGGTCACGCTCTCGTCGGTGCAGTTATGCCGGGGGGTGGTAAAGTTGCTAAGATTTCGATCGTCCCTCGCGGCATGGCAGCCCTCGGTTATACCCTGCAAATGCCCACGGAAGACCGTTTCCTTATGGATGATACGGAATTACGCGACCAAATTGCTACTCTTTTAGGTGGTCGGGCCGCCGAGGAAATTATCTTTGGTAGTATTACTACTGGGGCAGCTAATGACCTACAGCGGGCGACGGATTTGGCCGAACGCATGGTGACTACTTATGGTATGAGTAAGACCTTAGGTCCCCTGGCCTACGAAAAAGGTCAACAGAATAGTTTTCTGGGAGATGGTATGATGAATCCCCGGCGCTTGGTGAGCGATGATACGGCCAAAGCGATCGATAATGAAGTGAAAGAGATTGTCGAAAATGGTCATCAGCAGGCCCTGGATATCCTTGCTCAAAATCGCGATTTGCTCGAAGAAATTGCCCAAGAAATCCTCAGTAAAGAGGTGATTGAAGGGGAACAGTTGCAAGCACTGCTCGATCGCGTTAAACCCCTCGATCGAGAACCTGTTACTGTTTAGATTGATTTGATTTTTACCTTACCCCATCTTCAACAAAGATGGGGTTTCTCATCTAGAAATTTTGACCTTTAAGAGGGATTGGGGCTGAATATTGAGGAGATAATCCAGAAAAGTCTTGGCGATCACAGATAGTTTTTTATCCTTGGGATAAACCACATACCAATGGCGTTGGATGGGAAAATCTTGCACGTCAAGGATGGTAAATTCCCCATTGGGATTATCTAAATTTAAGACGTGCTGAGACAGAACTGAAATTCCTAAACCACCAGCGATCGCTTGTTTAATGGCTTCATTATTGCCGATTTCCAAACGCAGAGATACAGTGATGCCATGGTCGAGAAAAATTTGCTGTACTGCCCGTCTAATTCCCGATCCCATTTCCCGCATAATAAAAGGTTCCCCTTGCAGTCGTTTAATCGGAATTTTTTTCTGTCCCGCTAGGGGGTGATCTTTGCGAGCAATAACCACGAGGGGATTTTCCAGAAACGGTCGAATCTCTAGGTTTAGCTCTTGGGGGGGTTCGCTTAAAATATATAGGTCATCAACATTATTGATCATCCTTGTTTCTAGGTCTTGGTGATTGGTCAATTCTAGGGACACATCCACCCCTTGGTACTGTTGACAAAAAGGACCTAGGATTTGAGGGATTAAATATTGGGCTGTGGATACCGCCGCTAAACGCAGTTTACCCTGTTTAATGCCCTTGATATCAGCGATCGCCATCTCAAAGTTATCAAGATCCTTGAGGACTGCCTGGCAGGTGACTAATAAACTGCGTCCAGCCTCGGTTAAATACAAACGTTTGCCTATCTGTTCAAATAAGGGTAAACCCACTGATTTAGTCAGTTGTTTCATCTGGGTGGAAACGGTGGGTTGGGTGATCGATAGTTCTTCAGCAGCCCTGGTGAAACTGCCATGACGAGCGGTCGCTTCAAAGACAATCAGTTGATGTAAAGTGGCGTGAATCAAGAGAGGCCTCTAGAGAGCTACACTTCTGTTACTGCCTTGAGGAGCTTTGCTAAACAGAAGCAGGAATGGAGGGGAACGAGTAAAAACCTCCCCACCCCGCTTATATCATAGGTTTAAATCAATACTTTTGTAAAGATATATCGATTTAAACTCAATTTACAAAAATTTGCTTGTCAAGCTATCCGTTCTAGTATAGATTTAGAACAATCGATCTTTAAAAACCATAAAGTTTTGTCTATCAAGGCTGGTCTGTCAACCGCCAGCTTTGTTATGGCAAAAAATCCTTTGCTCAGTTGGATTCTCATGGAAATAACCAATCGTATTCATTTTGACAATTTGCGGGGCGATAGCTTCGGTGGTGTAACAGCTGCCAGCGTTTCTCTCCCTCTAGCTCTTGCCTTCGGGGTGGCTTCTGGGACGGCGATCGAGGCCAGTTTAACCGACAAAAATCCCGAATTAGGCTTACCTGCGGACTTGACACTGTCCAAAGTTCTGCCCGCAACAGGTTTGCTTAAGGGGTAAAGAGCCTTACTCTTACTCTCTTTCAGCTTTTGAAGGTTCATTTAGTTCGTTTATATTCAATACTCCTCATCAGGGGAGGCTTAAGGAGGTATTCGTGGATTTTTTCTCATTGTTTGTCATGGACTTTATCCAGCAGTTGCAGTCGCCAACGCTGGCCTTTTTGATTGGTGGCATGATCATTGCCGCTCTCGGTAGTGAATTGGTCATCCCAGAGTCGATTTGTACGATCATCGTCTTCATGCTGCTGACCAAAATCGGTCTGACCGGCGGGATTGCCATCCGCAATTCCAACCTGACGGAAATGGTATTACCAATGATCTTTGCCGTCATAGTAGGGATTATTGTGGTCTTCGTCGCACGCTATACCTTAGCCAATCTGCCCAAGGTGAAAGTGGTGGATGCGATCGCAACTGGGGGGTTATTTGGAGCCGTGAGTGGCTCGACTATGGCAGCCGGTCTGACGGTACTCGAAGAACAAAAGATCCCCTACGAGGCCTGGGCCGGCGCACTCTATCCCTTTATGGATATCCCGGCGCTGGTAACGGCGATCGTGGTGGCTAACATTTATCTTAACAAGAAGAAGCAGAAAGAATCGGCCTACGACCGCGAGTCTTTTAGCAAGCAGCCGGTGGCGGCCGGGGATTATTCCGATCAGCAGGATTATCCCAGCAGTCGGCAGGAGTATCTCAGTCAGCAGCAGCCTACGGATAATCGGGTCAAGATCTGGCCGATCATTGAAGAAAGCCTTCGCGGACCTGCCCTATCGGCCATGTTATTAGGTCTGGCTTTGGGCATATTCACCCAGCCGGAAACTGTCTATAAAAGCTTCTACGATCCCCTCTTTCGTGGCTTGCTTTCAATCTTGATGCTGGTCATGGGGATGGAGGCTTGGTCAAGGGTTGGCGAACTGCGTAAAGTAGCCCAGTGGTATGTCGTCTATAGCGTCCTAGCACCCTTTGTGCATGGTCTAATCGCCTTCGGTCTCGGCATGGTTGCCCACTACGCCACCGGGTTCAGCTGGGGCGGTGTCGTGGTTCTGGCCGTCATCGCTTCCTCTAGTTCCGACATCTCCGGGCCGCCCACGTTGCGGGCCGGTATCCCCTCGGCTAATCCCTCCGCCTATATAGGCGCGTCCACGGCCATCGGTACGCCCGTAGCGATCGGCTTGTGCATACCCTTCTTCCTTGGTCTCGCCCAGGCCCTCAGCGGCGGCTAGGATTGTGGTCTGTGGGCGCTCCCTTGACGGGGCTTACCAAGCAAATAAATGTACACATTTAAGGAGATAATCAACATGGCCAAACCAGCCAAAAAGCTCGTCATCGTCACAGAAAAGATTTTGTTGAAAAAAGTCGCCAAGATCATCGAAGAATGCGGGGCGAGTGGTTACACGGTGATGGATACTGGCGGTAAAGGCAGTCGCAACGTGCGCTCGTCGGGACAACCCCACGTTTCCGAAACCGATACGAATGTTAAGTTCGAGATACTTACCCCCGATCGAATTATGGCCCAAAATATTGCCAAGCAGGTTGCCGATCAGTTTTTCCTCAATTTTGCGGGCATGATCTATCTCTGTGATGCGGAGGTTCTGTACGGACAGAGTTTCTGTGGACCAGAGGGCTGTGAAATCTAGACAACTAAGCTTGTCTTGATCCGGGCCACCCCATCTGCAGCCTGACTGTCCTTGAGCGGTGGCCCTTTTTCCTATCCCCCAGTTTTATGACCACCTAGGGCTTGCTGAATAAATCTAAAAACCTTGTTGGATAAGGCTTTTAGGCTTTTTTCCCTCAAAAAGTGCTGACCATTGGAGTGATTGGGGGTAAAATTCCTGGACTTTTTCCCTGAAAATTAGGTAACTGACTACCTCAAAATCGGTAAAACCCTACACCCTATACCCCACACCCCACACCCTGCCCCCACGAAAAACTTTTTCAGCAGACCCTACCTAAAACCTTTAAACCCTCATCCCTTTAAACTCATGATTTTGTCCCCTATTCTGCCTCCTTTGATCGGGGAGATAGCGGCTCCCATGGCTCCGCTCCCCTTGCTCGCCACCGTTGTGGCCGAGGATTCACCGATTATTCTCTCTGGCGTATTGCTGACACTGGTGGTGATTTATCTGGCCAGCAAGCTCGGCGCAGAGGCCGCCAGACGATTGGATTTTCCGCCGGTACTGGGAGAACTGGTCGCTGGTGTGATTGTCGGCGTTTCGGCACTGCATCTGCTCATCTTTCCCGAAGGGGGACTATCGGCCTCGGACTCGGTGATTATGACGGTACTGCAAGGATTGAATCAATTGGCCCCGGCTGCCGTAGAGCGAATCTTTGAGTCCCAAAGTGAAGTGATTTCGGTTCTAGCTGAAATCGGTGTGATTATTCTGCTGTTTGAAATTGGCCTAGAATCGGATCTGCGACAACTCAAGGAAGTGGGAATTCAAGCCACGGTTGTGGCCTGTGTGGGGGTTGCGGCACCTTTTGCGGCAGGTACGGCCGGGTTAATGCTCGTCTTTCATGTGGCGGCTATCCCGGCGATTTTTGCGGGGGCAGCCTTAACGGCAACCAGTATCGGTATTACCTCGAAGGTGTTGTCCGAGTTAGGTCAACTCAAATCCAAAGAAGGGCAAATTATTGTCGGTGCGGCGGTGATCGATGATGTCCTCGGTATTATTGTTCTGGCTGTGGTCGCTAGTTTAGCCAAAACTGGTGAGATTGATGTGACCAATGTTATTTATCTGATTGTCAGCGCTACGGCCTTTTTGATCGGATCAATTTTGTTGGGAGGTATTTTTAACAAAAGTTTTGTGGCGATCGTGGAGCGGCTGAAAACTCGGGGCAATATTGTTATTCCGGCATTTGTCTTCGCTTTCTTTATGGCATTTTTGGGCAATGCTATTCATCTGGAAGCGATTTTAGGGGCTTTTGCTGCGGGTTTGGTGCTTGATGAAACTGATACCCGGAACGAGTTGGATGAGTTAATTAAACCGATCGCCGATTTGCTTGTACCAATTTTCTTTGTGACGGTGGGAGCGCGTGCTGATCTCGGTGTTTTAAACCCAACGGTACCGGAGAATCGGGCCGGACTTTTGATCGCTGTCTTTTTGATGGTTGTGGCGATCATCGGTAAACTGGTGACAGGCTGGGCAGTTTTTGGCATATCTGGAATCAATCGCCTCGCCATCGGTGTGGGTATGATTCCCCGGGGTGAGGTGGGTCTAGTTTTTGCTGGGATTGGTTCGGCCAGCGGAATTTTGGATAAGCCTTTGGAGGTGTCGATTATTATTATGGTAATCTTGACGACTTTCCTGGCCCCTCCCTTCCTCCGAATCGCTTTTGGTAAGACGGAAGCTGTTCCCGAAACCCTAGAAAGCAAGGATTCGGCTAATCCTATTCCTTAATTTTGCGGGTAAAATCTGATTTTTTAGACGAGGCTGAAGCATTTTCAGCCTTTTTACAAATCTATGCTAAGGATCACCGGAGCGATCGAGGTAAGATTTGAGAGTATCTAATCTTTTTCCTATGTTCGAGCAGACATTTAAGAATATCGACGATATTCTCCGAAAAGAGGCGGGATGCGCGACGGAGTTGGATTACGCAGAACAGATTTCCTAGATTCTCTTTTTGGCTCTTCGGTTTGTGTTATGCAATGGAGGGGGGTTATAAGGGATGGAACCCTTATATAGAAAGGCATTTAGCGATTTTTGTCAATTGTTTTTTATCTAGAGCGAACTAATCAATTAAGTCTCTTGCCAGATAAGGATT
>NZ_JAPZQM010000013.1:0-10456 GCF_027530565.1 Microcystis sp. LE19-10.1B
TACCGATTTTGAGGGGGTCAATTACCTAATTTTCAGGGAAAAAGTCCCTGAATTTCCCCCTGATCACTCCCATATCTGGTACTTTTTGAGGGGAAAAAAGTCCAAAAGTCTTATCCAACAAGGTTTTTAGATTTATTCAGCCAGCCCTATTTAGGGATTTTAGGCAATTTTATGCTTATTTTTCTCATTTTTGCCCTCTCAAAAATTAATTATGCAAGAACTCTATTAAATCTGGTTATTAAAAACTGATTATTTATTCTCCCTATTGCTTTTTGCCTCTTGCCTTTTGCCTAAAACCCATAACTTTTGTACCTCACTAGACTGAAAAACGCTATAGTATAAGCTCTTGTGCAAAAACAAAGGAGTTGAGCGGAAACACTCAACTCCTTTGTTTTTTATGCTTGATTCTATCTATAAAGTGTTATTGTGACTGCCAAAAACTTGCGCTTTTAGTGCATCAATTTCGGCTAATAACTCGCGACGATTTTCATCTTTGAGCAGATAGCGCCAGACAAACCAACCAGTGTAAACGATCCCAACTAATTGTAGGATAGGAGCAAGGAGGGGAATATCATCGATCGCATCTAAAACCGCTAGGGTAACTTTCACGGTGACAAAACTGGCTAAAATTGCCCCCAGAACGATTAAAGGTTTTTTGTATCCAGAGAAGAAACTACCGATATAATCGGGGACGTTAGCCAGATAGGACATCACCGAATCCCAAACTGGTTCTACATATTCAGACCAAATCTGTTCGGTGCTGCTGCTGGGTTTGCTCAGAGACCCGGGTAAATCCGTTCTAATCGGATTTTGGGTCTCGGTGGGTTGCATTGATTCCATATTAACTGATCCTCATCATAAAGGTTAGACAGTGCGCGAATACGACCAACGGGGGTCAATTTTAACAGACTGAATAGACTAACTCGCTGTTGCCCATATTATCGGATAATTGCGATACTAGGCGGAAAGTTGCTCAACAACTATTAAGAATCAAGGATTTAGCTTCTCAATTTTATCGTCAGTCTGACCGCAATTCTCTATTCTAACAGCAGGTAGCGATCGGAGTTGAGGAATCAGGGGGTGTCAGTTGGGTGCTAGGGATTGGTTGTTAGGATTAGCAGATAAGATAATTAAATGCAGACTAAATATCTTCGAGATGCGTTCTATGGACTCAACAGTTAGCTTGCTTACCCGCATTACTCAAACACCCGGCCAGTGTGGTGGTCGTCCTTGTATTCGGGGGATGCGAATTCGAGTAACGGATATTTTGGAAATGTTAGCGGAGAATGTGAGCATAACTGAAATTCTAGAAGACTTTCCCGATTTGGAACTCGCAGATATCCAAGCTTGTTTACTTTTTGCAGCACGGTGTACGGATTTTCCTAAACTAACGGCATGAAAATTTGGATTGATGCTCAACTACCCCCAACTCTAGCAAGCTGGTTATCAGCGACCTTTGATTTAGAAGCATCGTCCCTGCGAGACTTATCCCTTCGAGATGCTCAAGATATCGAGATCTTTGCAGCAGCGCGAGCGGAAAATGCCGTGATTATGACCAAAGATAGTGACTTTATTGATTTGGTTTGTCGTCTGGGAACACCTCCTCAAATTTTATGGTTAACCTGTGGTAATGTCACAAATCAGAATCTGCGGCGATTACTGACAGCTACTTTACCCGATGCGTTGAAACAACTAGAGCAAGGAACAATAATTGTAGAGATTAGCAATACTCCTTAAGGTCTTTCCCTATTCGTGGATAAGTTGCATGGGTGCGGTGCGAGGATCGATGATTTTCTGACCTAAACCCGAAAATTTGACCGCTAGATTCATTTTTTTACCCTCACCAAGGATATGGGTCACTTCTCCTTCTCCAAAAGTAGAGTGTAACACTCGATCGCCTACCTGCCATTTTCTTTGATCGGAGACAGTTTTTTCCATGGCAACCACTTTTGGGGTCTTTTTCGGTTTCAGGTTGCTTGTGAGCAATTCTGGGGGCAATTCCTGCAAAAATTGGGAAGCTACCTTCATCTCTTTATTCCCCCAGACATATCTTTCTTTTGCGTAGGTTAAAAATAATTGTTCCTTGGCCCGAGTCACACCCACATAACACAAACGGCGTTCTTCCTCAAGAGCAATGGGATCGTTTAAACTACGATTATGGGGAAAAATGCCCTGTTCTAAACCGACTAAAAAGACGATAGGAAACTCTAAACCTTTGGCGGAATGAAGGGTCATTAACGAGACTTTTTCTTGACCTTCCTGAAGATTATCTAAATCCGAGGCTAAACTAGCACTAGCGAGAAATTCCTGGAGATTGGTTTCTTCGTTTTCTTCTTGGAATTGTACGACGGCGCTATACAATTCTTGAATATTCTCAATGCGGGTATCAGCTTCCTCGGTTCCCTGCTGTTTTAACTCATCGATATATCCCGAATCTTCCATGATTTGGTCTAGGATTTCACTAGCGGATAAATCGGTGATTTTTTCTTGCAGGTTTTGGATAATTTTAGCTAACTTATTGATGCTTTTAGTCGCACGACCGGCGAGAGTATTAACGGAAGTTTCATCGCTGATAATTTCCCATAAAGGTACTCCTAATTCTTGGGCAGCTTTGAGCAAATTATCGATTGTGGTTTTACCGATACCGCGCCGGGGAGTGTTAATAATTCTCAGTAAACTAACGGTATCAGCAGGATTGGCAATCACTCGTAAATAAGCGATCGCATCTTTAATCTCCTGTCGATCATAAAATTTAAATCCCCCGACAATATTATAGGGGATATTATTGCGAATTAACCCATCTTCAAAGGGGCGAGATTGGGCATTAATTCGGTAGAGAATGGCAAAACTACCCCAATTTAATTCGGGGTTTTCTTGAGTAAATTCTCGAATTTTATCGATAACAAAAGCTGCTTCTTCCTGTTCATCTCTGGCTTTAAAAACATAAATACTCTCGCCTCCTTCTCTGGTGGGAACAAGGACTTTATCGATTCTTTGACTATTCTTTTCAATTAACTTATTTGCCGCTTGCAGAATATTTTCCCGTGAACGATAGTTTTCCTGTAGTTTCACCATCGTGCGAGTATCATCATCGAGTAAACCATCGCCAAAGTCCGCTTGAAAATTGAGCAGAATAGTAAAATCTGCCATCCGAAAACTATAGATAGATTGGTCGGCATCACCCACCACAAAAATCGATCGATCCGTCCAATTCCACTCACTTTTTTTCGTTTCACCATTGGTGGACAAAAGCCGAATTAACTCGTACTGAATCCGGTTAGTGTCTTGGTATTCATCGACTAAAATATGCTTAAATTGCGTATGCCAATAACCGAGAATAGATTCATTTTGCTGAAAAAGACGGACTGGAACCAGTATTAAATCATCAAAATCTAGGGCATTATTTTGTGCCAATTGCATCTGATAAGCCTGATAAACCTCAGAAATGACCTTTCCCCGAAAATGAGGGTTTTCTCTGGCGTAATCCGTGGGAGTTAAACCTAAATTTTTGGCATTACTAATCGCATAACGTAGATTGCGAGCATCAAATTTTTTATCATCTAAATTCATCTGTTTAGTGACGATATTTTTCACCAAACTCTGGGCATCCGATTCATCCATAATTGAGAAATTCCTTTGCCAACTATGACCATATTCATCCTGATATTTATTAATGTCATAGCGCAAAATCCGACCGCAAAGACTGTGAAAAGTCCCAATCCAGAGTTTTTTAGTATAATTCCGATAAACTTGAGAAAAGATTTTTTTCTGTTCGTATTCTTCTAAAAGTTCTAATCTTTGACCGTATTTTTCCTGTGCTTTTTGTTGAGCAAAAGTTTTTTCAATTCTCGTTTTCATTTCCCGGGCCGCCTTATTGGTAAAAGTGACTGCGAGAATATTTTCCGGCTCGACCCCGTGATGACGGATCAAATGGGCGATACGATAGGTTAAAGCGCTAGTTTTTCCCGATCCTGCTCCAGCAACCACCAACAAAGGGCCGCAAAAATGCTCAACAGCAAGGCGCTGGGAAGGATTGAGTTGTTCTAAATAATCGGCTGTGACTGTCATAATTTTTCAATATAGCTCTGCGACCGCTATTACTCAGGCTACATCATCGAGACGGGTATCGGGCATTAGTCAACCCCTTCAAGAGATAAAAATTTTTTGGGCTAGTTTCTTTCAAATCGTTCAAGATTCTAAGTTGTCATCTACAATGGAATTAGCGGAGACGAAAGTTTCCGTTCACTCCTCACACCACACTCCGTCCGAACAATGTTCGGGCGGTTTCTTATTGAAAATACTGGATCTCTACAAATTCCCTGTTACACTGTATGATCAAAGATTTCTTGGAATCTTTTTTGCGTTCAAACGTACTACTATGTGAGGGACATCACTTGTCTAAACGTTATTTGTTCACCTCCGAATCGGTTACAGAGGGACATCCCGATAAAATTTGTGACCAGATTTCTGATACTATTCTCGATGCTCTGTTATCCCAAGATGACCACAGTCGTGTAGCGGCTGAAGTGGTTGTCAATACAGGGTTAGTCTTGATTACTGGTGAAATCACCTCGAAAGCACAGGTTCATTTCGTCGATTTAGTTCGCAAGAAAATCGCTGAAATCGGCTATATCAACGCAGATAACGGCTTTTCCTCGAATAGTTGCACCGTTTTAGTTGCTTTAGACGAACAATCTCCCGATATTTCCCAGGGTGTCACGGCTGCTCAGGAAAATCGCGAACTTCTCAGCAATGATGAACTCGATAAAATTGGTGCGGGAGACCAGGGTATTGTCTTCGGTTTCGCTTGCAATGAAACCCCGGAATTTATGCCCTTACCGATTAGTTTAGCCCACCGCATCGCTCGCCGTTTAGCGGCAGTCAGAAAAACGGGTGAACTGTCCTATCTGCGTCCCGACGGTAAAACGCAAGTATCGGTCATTTATGAAGATGGTCGTCCCGTGGGTATCGATACTATCCTTGTTTCTACCCAACACGATGCTACTATCGGCGATATCACCGATAATGATCTCGTCCAACAAAAGATTAAAAGTGATCTCTGGGAAGCGGTAGTACAACCGGTCTTCAGCGATTTAGAGATTAAACCCGATGCCAATACCCGTTATCTGGTTAATCCCACCGGAAAATTCGTCATTGGTGGACCCCAAGGCGACGCGGGATTAACGGGACGGAAAATTATCGTCGATACCTACGGTGGCTATTCTCGTCACGGTGGCGGCGCTTTCTCCGGTAAGGATCCTACCAAAGTCGATCGCTCCGCGGCCTATGCTTGCCGTTATGTGGCCAAAAATATCGTCGCTGCTGGTTTGGCCGATAAGTGCGAGATTCAAGTGGGTTATGCGATTGGGGTAGCTCGTCCGGTGAGTCTCTTCGTGGAAACCTTTGGCACTGGCAAAGTCGCTGATGATGTGATTCTGGACTTAATCAATAAATACTTTGAACTCCGTCCGGCCGGTATTATCCAAACCTTTAACCTGCGCGGTTTACCCAGTGAAAGAGGCGAGCGTTTTTACCAAGATGTGGCCGCTTATGGTCATTTTGGTCGCAATGATCTCGATTTACCCTGGGAACAAACCGATAAAGCCGCTATCCTCAAAGAAGCTTTGACTTCTGCGGTAGTATAGGGTTAAAAATTAACTGCAATTTTTGATTCAGGAATAGAGTTTCAGGCTCTATTCCTTTTTTATACTAAATCCGTTGAGTATAGGCTACATAGGGTTTGCGGCAAAAAGTTTTTCCTGGGGGCAGGGTGTAGGGTGTGGGGTGTGGGGTGTAGGGTTTTACCGATTTTGAGGGGGTCAATTACCTAATTTTCAGGGAAAAAGTCCAGGAATTTTTCCCCCGATCACTCCCAGATCCATTACTTTTTGATGGCCAAAAGGTCTAAAAGTTTTACCCAACAAGGTTTTTAGATTTATTCAGCAAACCCTACATATCAGGACAGGCAATAGGCAATAGGAGCAATAGATAATCAGTTTTTAATAACCGGATTTGGTATAACTATTCTCAATTATCACTCTAAACAGGATTTAGTCTGACAAGTCTCTGGTAAATGGCGATCGCTGAGAGACGAAAATCTTCTTAATGCTGGCAAAATTCTCCCTTGCAAGCGAGATGTCGCCAGCTATCTACGAATTAATTGCACCCAGCTACTGGGAACAGAAAAAGCTATATTTATAAGTAAATCGAATCTGTCTTTCTGTTTAAAGACCCATGGATAACAAAGTTCTCGACGTTCACCATCTCACCGTTGAATTTTCTAATCAGAAAAGAACAACAGTCGCCGTTAATAACATTAGTTTTAGCTTGCAGAAAGGTCAAGTTCTCGGTTGTGTGGGGGAGTCGGGTTCAGGAAAATCTGTCACCTCCCTCGCACTCATGGGACTGGTTCCCTCTCCGGGGAAAATTACCGGGGGAGAAATTTGCTTTCGTCCGGCAAAAGGTCAGTCAATGCAAGCAGTAGATTTATTATCTATTCCCCCAGAAGAATTGCGTTATTATCGCGGGGGAGAAATGGCGATGATTTTCCAAGAACCAATGAGTTCTCTTAATCCAGTTTATAACATCGAGTTTCAACTCACCGAAGCAATTTTACTGCATCAAAAAGTCACCACTGAACAGGCAAAAAATCAAGCCATCTCTCTACTGCAAGAAGTGCGCTTATTACCCAGTGATGAACAGTTGGAGGAGCAGTATATAGAAACTTTTACCTTAGAAAATAAGGGTCATGTCAGGGAAAAAATTAGAACTTATATTCAGGAACAAAAAGAAGCAATTCTCAAGCGTTATCCCCACGAATTATCGGGGGGACAATTACAAAGGGTAATGATTGCCATGGCGATTTCTTGTAATCCTACCCTATTAATTGCCGATGAACCAACCACCGCTTTAGATGTGACTGTCCAAGCAGAAATATTAAGATTATTACGAGATTTGTGTAAAAGCGATCGAGAAATGTCAATGGTTTTTATCTCCCACGATTTAGGAGTTATTAACGAAATTGCCGATCAAATTGTCGTGATGTATCAAGGAGAAATTGTCGAACAAGGACCGAAAGAAGAAGTATTAAATTATCCCCAACATCCCTACACAAAAGGTTTACTTGCCTGTCGTCCCCGCTTAAACTCTCGTCCAGAAAAATTGCCCACCGTCAGCGATTTTTTACGAGTGGAAAAAGACTCTCAAGGTAAGATTATTAAACTACAGGAAATTACTCCACCAGCAGTTAATTTTATTACTCTCCAGGAGGAAGAAAGCAGAATCGCAGGTTTACAGAATCACGAGAATATTTTATCGGTAGAAAATTTATCGGTTAGATTTCCAGTTAAGGGAGTTTTCGGGCAAGTCAAGACCTTTTTTAATGCCGTAGATCAGGTCAGTTTTGCTGTTAAACGGGGGGAAACCCTGGGTTTAGTCGGTGAATCTGGCTGCGGAAAATCCACTTTAGCAAGGACAATTCTGCGCTTAATTCCTGCTACTTCTGGAGATATCTATTTCCGAGGAGAAAATCTCGCTAAATTAAACCCCAGCGATCCAAAATTAAGACTACTGCGACGGGAATTACAGATAGTTTTTCAGAATCCCTACAACTCCCTGAATCCCCGTTTATCCATCGGTAAAGCAATTTTAGAACCGATGGTTATTCATCATACC
Organism: Microcystis sp. LE19-10.1B; assembly: GCF_027530565.1. Classification (NCBI taxonomy): domain Bacteria; kingdom Bacillati; phylum Cyanobacteriota; class Cyanophyceae; order Chroococcales; family Microcystaceae; genus Microcystis; species Microcystis sp. LE19-10.1B. Next base: position 7,675 of record NZ_JAPZQM010000013.1, read on the forward strand.
GGCGGCAATTCCCAAAAGCGACGGCAACGAGTAGAATATTTATTAGAACGAGTTAAACTTGATCCTAATTGGTTTGATCGCTATCCCCATCAATTATCAGGAGGACAACGACAAAGGGTGTGTATTGCTCGCGCTTTAGCCTTAAATCCTCAGTTTATTATCTGTGATGAATCTGTCTCTGCTTTAGATGTTTCCGTGCAAGCGGGAGTCTTAAATTTACTCAAAGAATTACAGCAGGAATTTAATCTCACTTATATCTTTATTTCCCACGATTTAAGTGTCGTCAGATTTATGAGCGATCGGATTATGGTGATGAATAAAGGTAAAATTGAGGAAATGGGTACAGCTAACCAAATTATTAACTCTCCCCAAAGTGATTACACCCGCAAACTTATCGCTTCCATTCCCCAATTTACCGAAAGTCTTGCTAGTTAAGTAGCTGGTTATAATTGAATTAAAAATGGATTTTAGCTTCGATCCCCCCTGCCCCCCTTGATAAGGGGGGTGCCGATCCCCCCTGCCCCCCTTGATAAGGGGGGTGTCTGACAACTTTTAACACCTACCTACTTAAAATTAGCCATCAAACCTAAAGGATTAGCTGCCTCTAATTGTGCCGCTAATCCTAACAAAGTGATTTCATCAGCAGGTTTACCAACTAACTGAATTGCCACGGGTAAACCCTGACTATCAACCCCTGTGGGTAAAGCAATCGCAGGTAAACCACTCGCATTAGCAATCGGAGAAGGGGCAATCCAACCAATCATCTTATTAACCGCTTCTTCCGGTGGTAAATTTTCCCACTCACCAATTCCGGGGGGTTGATGTAGGAAAATGGGCAAAAGTAAGACATCAAAATTATCAAACATCGCCACAATTTGCCGCGAAATAACGTGCATCTGCCGCACCGCTTGCAGGTATTCCCCCGCGCTGCCAGAATTCTCTAATAACCATTGGTTAAGGGGACTTAATAACTCCTTCGGAATTCCCGTCGCTGCCGTCCCCGCTTGCCAAATACGCCGAAAAGGAGCGATTAAAGCCTGTAAATCGGGAGAATACTCCGTTAAGTGATGCCCCATACCCTCTAAAATTTTAGCCGTCTCGATCACAGCATTTTTATAGACGGCAGCCGCTTCGCCGAAGGGGGATATGGAAGTAGAAAAAGCGATTCTTAGGGGTTTTACGCCTCTCTGAGTGGCTTGTAGGAAAGAAAAGGGCGGATCGGGTAGCCAGTAGGGATCGCCCGTCGTATAGCCCGAAATCACGGTAAGCAGCGCCGCCCCATCTGCCACCGTCTTAGAAAGAGTGCCGTTAGTGGCGATACCGCTTTGAAATTCCCCCACCGGGGCATAGGAAACGCGCCCGCGACTGGGTTTTATCCCCACCAAACCGCAACAACCCGCCGGAGTACGAATGGAACCGCCACCGTCGGAACCCTGGGCAATCGGGCAGAAACCCGCCGCTACCGCCGCCGCCGCGCCACCACTGGAACCTCCTGCGGTATAATCGCGGTTGAAGGGGTTACGAGTCGGCAAAAAACCCGGATTTTCGGTGTAGGGAAAGGAACCTAGCTGGGAAGTGGCAGTTTTGCCCAGAAGGATAAAACCCGCCATTTTCATTCTGGTGACGATTCCTTCGTCGTATTGGGCAATATTTCCCTGTAAAGCGGCGACTCCGTAACTAACCGGCATTCCGGCGACGGCATTTAAGTCTTTAATGGCGGTGGGAACTCCAAAAAAAGGCGGTAATTCGGCAGTAGCGGCGATTTGACTTAATTGTTCCGTTTGGGCGCTCGCGGTTGCTAGGGCGCTTTCCCTGGCGACATGGACAAAACTACCAATTTGACAGTCAAATTTCTCAATTCTGTCGAGGTATAAATGGGTTAATTCTAGGGGGGAGATTTGTTTAGTGCGAATCAGTTGGGCTAATTCTAGGGCAGATTTTTGCAATAATTCATCACTCATGAGCGATCGAGGTAAAATAGGTAAGTGAAAATAATTATATTCGTTAGTGGCAAGATGGTTTTAAAAGAAAAAGAAAAAGAAAAAAAAAGTCCATTTCCGTCAAAATTTCCCTATCCCCTATCCCCCCTTGTCTTGGAAAATTATGACCCCACAGTTAATTGAAATTCTCTCGGCTGACGAAATTCGTCGCACTATTACCCGTTTGGCTTCCGAAGTTATCGAAAAAAGTGGCGATTTAAATAACTTGATTTTGATCGGTATCTACACGCGAGGAGTGCCTTTAGCTAATTTAATTGCTAATCAAATTGAGAGCTTAGAAGGGGTAAAAGTTCCCGTGGGAGCGATCGATATTACCTTCTATCGCGACGATCTCGATCGCATTAAAACCCGCACTCCTGCTAAAACCAAAATGCCCCTAGATGTCACGGGAAAAACCGTGATTTTAGTCGATGATGTTATCTATAAAGGTCGCACGATCCGCGCCGCTTTCAATGCTATTATTGAGTATGGCAGACCGCAAAAAATCCGCTTATTAGTCCTCGTTGATCGTGGTCATCGGGAATTACCAATTCACCCGGATTTTACGGGCAAAAAACTACCCACCGCAGCCGAGGAACAGGTAAAAGTTTATCTACAAGAGATTGACGGCAAAGATGGGGTGGAATTAATCAAATAAACAGAGGATTGGTAACTAATCCCCGGAGGAAAATAAACATAATTGCATCGATAATTAGGGTCTGCTGAAAAAGTTTTTCCTGGGGGTAGGAGTCAGTAGCCGGTCGTCAGGAGCCAGTCGTTTCAGGCTTTGTTGCCCTTGTTTT
>NZ_JAPZQM010000058.1:0-1441 GCF_027530565.1 Microcystis sp. LE19-10.1B
GCACCACCTTTTAGACTTTATGCTCGATGAGGCCATCCCTGTTACTCGCGTTAATTCTTCTTGATTTTGGATGGGGAGCTACAGGGCAAAAGCGTTTTGTATTCTGTATTCCTTGCTACATTCTGAATTTGGAATTGCTGAGATGCTAGGCTGAAAAGGTGAAGCGAAAACCTTGTCCACTATAGGTTGCAGGGAAGAGAGTCTGTAGCCTGTTTAACGGCAATACTTTGGTCTGAACCCCGTCAGTGAAGGCGCCACCGTCTAGTTATCCCCGAAAATCGATACTTTGGAGTAAGCCAAAATGTACTCAAGTAGTTTGACGAATGAAGAGTGGTCTATCGTAGAACCGCTATTGCCAAAGAAGAAATTGACTTGCCCACCGAAATGAACCAAACGACAGATTGTCGATCTATCTTGAAGTGCCATTCAGGGCAATTCACTTTTGTCGAGAGTCTTTGGAGTTTCCATAGATGATTGTATGTAGTTGAGTAACGTTATGGTTTTGTACTATTTCTAGAATGTAGCTGCTTAATTTATCTGCACCAATTGCAGATGGCTCAATCGGATTAGCGTAATCAGATGTACTGGTAAAGATTTGGCGCAGATCAATAATTGGTAGTTTATAGGCTATTGCTGTTTGAATTATCACATCATTCCAAAATGTGAGTGCAGTTGTCGCTATGCTTTGGTATTCTGACTGCTCAAATCTTGGCTCGTAGATGGTGCAAATTGTTATTGGCAACTGTTTTTCCAGTAGCTCTTTGATTGCACTTACATAGTTAGCACGAAAATCTCCGACCAGCCTTGAAAATTTAATTATTACTTCTGCAACAGATTGTGCCCTCTGAGATAGATAGTCGATGTTGCGTAAAGCATCATTTCCCCCAACACTCAAAAACAAGTGAGTTGAGTCTTTAGGTAGCTTCTGAACTTGAGCATGGAGATCCGTGGTAATAGAACCATCAATAGCGAGTAAAGTGGCTTTCCATCCTAAAGGTATTTTGCGCTTAAGGTAATGGATAACATCTTCTTCAACATCCACATAAGGAGCATTATCAAATATGCTGTCGCCGAGCAAGACGATGTGGGTCATAAATCTATACCTCAAAATTTTCCACTTGCGCAAAGAAGCAATGCGACATAACTACATATTATAGGTCAACTTTCTGCATAAAACTCTCTGAGGCAACGATATGGTTCAACTTTCTGTATAACACTCCATTTAGGCGCAATCGCCAGAACTTTTCCCCATATCACGCCCAAAAGCCTGTTAGCCAGATTAGCTTACTGCAAACAATCTCGGCTCTTCGTTACCCTTTATGCTAAATCAACATACAAGATGCCAAGATAACATACTTCTAACCCAAAAATTCCGAAAGTTTCTAAAGCCATAGCCTCTCCGTTTTATTAGTTTAAGTTTATTGTTGATTCCCTCCACCAC
>NZ_JAPZQM010000589.1:0-3512 GCF_027530565.1 Microcystis sp. LE19-10.1B
TTTTCTGAAAACCCTTGACAAATGGCGAGACTTGCTTTAGACTTTATGTATAATGGGAATCCGTGCGCCCATATATATAGGGTTTTTGAGGGAAGATAAGAGAGAAAAAAATAGACTCAAAAATCGGGATGGGTAGGAATAGGGATAAAGGTATGAAGACGGAAATTTTCTCTCCCCGACAAGCATTAAACAAAGCATTCCTGAGAGTCAAACCGAGTCGTAGTCAGGTGGAGAAGTTTCAAACCCACCTAGGACAACTCTTGGGGAGTATAAACGAGACAGAATCGGAGGAATTCCATAAAAACCTGCTTGCAGACTTTCTCAAACACAGCTACTACAGTCCCCAACATTTCATCAACACCAAGGGAAGGAATGATTTAGTCATCCATAATGGGAAAGAATCGCGGGATTCCGTGGGGGTGATATTGGAAGTCAAGAAACCCAGCAATAAAAGCGAGATGCTGCGGAGAGACAAACTCAACTGTAAAGCATTACAAGAATTACTCCTCTACTTCCTACGGGAAAGAATAACCGAGAAAAACCTAGAGATAAAACACCTGATTGCTACCAATATATATGAGTGGTTTATCTTCGATGGGAATATCTTCGAGAGACTATTCGCACAAAATCAGGAACTTGTCAGACAGTTTAATGACTTTGAGACGGGGAGACTAACGGGAAAAACCACCGACTTCTTCTATAAACAGATAGGGGAACCCTTCCTTAACTCCAGACTCGATTCCCTGACATACACCCATTTTGACTTGCGGGAATACACCCAAACCATCTGGGAGGACGAACATAACCTCATCAGTCTCTATAAAATCTTTTCTCCCGAACACCTCTTAAAACTCCCCTTTGCGAACGATAGCAACAGTCTCGACAAAAACTTTTATAGTGAACTGCTGCATATCATCGGATTGACAGAGATAAAAGAGGGAGGAAAAAAACTCATCCAACGTCTGCAACCGGCAGCGCGTCAACCCGGTTCGCTGCTAGAGAACGCTATCAGTCAAGTAGAGAGTTTAGATAAAATCTCTCGTTTATCCAATCCCGAAGAATTTGGGGAGACGGAAGAGGAGAGACTATTGAATATCGGTTTAGAGTTGGGGATAACCTGGATAAATAGAATCCTCTTCCTCAAACTATTAGAAGCGCAGATAATTAGGTATCATCGGGGGGATAAGTCGTTAGGGTTTCTCAATTTAGGCAAAATTGCCAACTATGACGACTTAAATCGCTTATTTTTCAGCGTTTTAGCCAAAAAACAGTCAGAAAGAAGCAAAGACATCCAGAATATCTATACTCAGGTTCCCTATCTCAACAGTTCCCTATTTGAACCGACGGAATTAGAACAATCAACCATAGTTATCAGTAACCTGCGTTCGGAGAATTTAGAGATTTTTGCGGGAACAGTCTTAAAGGATAGTCAGGGGAAAAAGCGAACAGGAGAAATCAACGCTTTAGCATACCTATTCGAGTTTCTCAATGCCTACGATTTTAGCAGCGAAGGTGGGGAAGCGATACAGGAGGATAACAAGACTCTTATCAATGCGTCGGTGTTGGGATTAATCTTTGAGAAAATCAACGGATATAAGGATGGTTCCTTTTTCACCCCCGGTTTCATCACTATGTATATGTGTCGGGAAACGATTCGACGCGCAGTGATAGAGAAATTTAACCAGAGTCAGGGATGGGATTGTCAGACTATCGAGGATGTATATAACCGCATCAAAGATAAAACGGCAGCCAATGCTATTATCAATAGTCTCAAAATTTGTGATCCTGCGGTGGGTTCGGGACATTTTCTTGTTTCTGCTTTGAACGAGATAATCGCAATTAAGAGTGAGTTACAGATTTTAGTGGATAAAGAGGGGAAAACTCTCAGGGATTATCGGGTTGAGGTGGTGAACGATGAGTTAATCGTCACCGATGATGACGGTAATCTGTTTGAGTATAATCCCCGCAACCGAGAAAGTCAGCGCGTACAGGAGACTTTATTTCAGGAAAAACAGCGTCTGATTGAGGGGTGTCTCTTTGGAGTTGATATCAATCCCAACTCGGTGAAAATCTGTCGATTGCGTTTATGGATTGAGTTACTCAAGAATGCTTACTACAAAGCAGATAACGAGTTAGAGACGTTACCGAATATCGATATTAATATCAAGGTTGGCAATTCTCTGATTAGTCGCTTTGGGTTATCCAATGATTTACAAGTCTTTTCCCGCAAAAATCGTTTAAGTATCGAGAGTTATAAGGATGCGGTGAGAGTCTATCGCAACGCGGAGGATAAATCGCAAAAGCGCGAGATGGAGAGATTGATAAGTGAGATTAAGAGTAGTTTTCGTCAGACTTTACGGTTAGATAATCCTCTGAAAAAGCGCTTGCGGGGTTTGGAAACGGATTTATATAGTCTAGAGAATCAAATTTTGTTATTTGAGGAGTCACCCAAGGAAAAGAAAGCGCGGGAAAGGAAGATTAGTCAGTTAAGGAATGAGATTGATAAATTACGTCCGCAACTAGAGGAGATTGAAAGCGGTAAGATTTATCATAATGCTTTTGAATGGCGCTTCGAGTTCCCCGAAGTCCTAGACGATAAGGGGGATTTTGTCGGTTTTGATGTGGTAATTGGCAATCCTCCTTATATAAGTATTGAAGATATAACTTGGGACCAGAGAAGATTTTACGAAACCATTTATCAAACGGCTACTGGAAGATTTGACTTGTATTCTCTATTCATTGAGAAAGCAATGCAAATAAAACAGCCAACAGGTGTTTTCACTTACATTATTCCAGGAAAGTTTTTAAACAACAAACAATTTGTTACTGCTCGTAAAATTGTTTGCGATAATCACGGAGTTACGGTTGTAAAAATTGACGAAAAAGTATTTGAAGATGCACAAGTAAATAGTGTAATTGTAGAAAATTATCCCACTACAAAAGCACAATACAAAGCATTTAAAATCACAAGGCAAGAATTGCAACAGCTTTCAGAAACTGAAGTATCAAGTATCTTGAACGATAAGGAGATAATTTTTCGATTAGAAATAAATACCAAATTTGATCACCTCATTGCTAAAATTGAGGCAGATACACTGAAATTAAAAGAAATTGCAGAAGTGAAAGACGGAATTGTTGCAGGTACAATCAAAGACATTTTATACATTGATAAAAAGTTAGACAAAGACAGCCACAAACTTTATTTCGGTAAAAACCTTTCAAGATTTCATTTAGGCACAACTGATGTTTGGGTTAATTATAAACCCGAAGAAATGATGAAGCAAGAAGTTAAAAGACAAGCAGGTAAAAGGTCTGGACTTTGGATGAGAGATAAAAAAATATTTGAGAGAGAAACAATTATTTATCGCAAAGTTGGTAAGTAGTCATGCAAAATTAATTACCCAAATAAAAAATTAAGAAGTATAATACATAAAAAAACGAAGCAGCAGGAAAATACAATGAGATTGATTAGAGACCTAAACCCCGAGAGCCAGAAAATGCTAGAGAGAATT
>NZ_JAPZQM010000467.1:0-5951 GCF_027530565.1 Microcystis sp. LE19-10.1B
TTGTCCGAATGCTTCGCCCCTACAGGACGCGGGCCGATGAAGACGCAAGGTTTTGAACGACGATTCTCTCAAAATCTTGCACCTGTTTCGCTCGTAAAGCCCCAAAACCTTTACTTTGCCTACATTTCAAATTTATTCAGCCAACCCTACTTAGGGTTGGCTGAATAATGGTAAAACCCTTTTAAAATAAGGCTTTTGACCTGTTAAAATCCGATGTTCATGCTGCGAAAATCGGATTGGGACTCTCAAAAACCTGGCATTATCCTTCTTGTAGTACATAAGTTGGTACAAAAAGAGAGGGCAACAAAGCCTGAAACGACCGACGACCGGCTACTGACGACCGACTCCTAACCCCACCAACAAACTTTTTGCCGCAAACCCTAATTATAACCAGCTACTTAGTTTTATTATACGGGTTTCCCCCTGCCTAACCCACAACCGAATAACATTTTTGTACTACTTTTCCCAAATATATTTAGGGCTTGCTGAATAAATCTAAAAACCTTGTTGGATAAGGCTTTTAGACTTTTTTGACCTCAAAAAGTGCCGACCATTGGAGGGATCGGGGGTAAAATTCCTGGACTTTTTCCCTGAAAATTAGGTAACTGACTACCTCAAAATCGGTAAAACCCTACACCCCACACCCTGCCCCCAGGAAAAACTTTTTCAGCAGACCCCATTTAAATCTAGGGTTGATCTAGCCTATGCTAAAAAGAGGGGGATTAAAATCGATCGCTCCTAGACTTTAATTGCAAATTTAGGATACTGCACAGATGGGCAATCTATTTGATGATGTCAGTCGCTTTCTTGAAACCCAACTGGAAGAATTTCTCAGAAGTCATCCCCAATTAGAATTACAGGCGCTGGTGGAACAACTGCGCGAACAGGAGCGCGATACTGCTAAACTAATTAGCGCCCTAGAAAATGAGCGTCAACGTCTCGAACAGCAAATTTTGGCCACTGCCCAAGATATCCAAACTTGGCACGCTAGAATTGATAAGGCTAAGGCCGCTGGACGGCAGGACTTGCTTAAGGCTGCTAGTGAACGCGAGGCGGCCCTCTTCCGTCAGGGTAATCAACTTTGGGGACGGATGGAAGGGGTGAAAAAACGTCTGACTCAATCCCAAGAGTTACTGCAACAAGTCCAACAACGTCGTCAAGAAGTGCAAATTAAAGCCGAAAAAGCCCCTAAAAATCAGTCCCCTGACTGGGAAACCACTTTTTGGGATCAACCCCAAGAATCGGACTATCAGCGCTCAAACTACGATAATCTCGATCTAAAATTTAAAGAATGGGAAATGGAAGAAGAATTGAAAAAATTAAAGCGAGAAATGGGACGATAATTTTTCAGTGAGCAGTGAACAGTAAACAGTAAACAGTAAACAGTAAACAGTAAACTGATAACTGATAACTGATAACTGATAACTGAAATCCCCAACACCTAAAAATTCCCCAGAATTGTTCCTCTTAGAAAACGATGGCATCTCAAGCACAAAATCCTGAAAATCAACCCTCCTCTACCCTCGAAGAAATCCGGGCCGCTCGTTTAGAAAAAGTGGCAGGATTGCAAAAAGCTGGCTTAAATCCCTACGCTTACCAGTGGAAATCCACCGCTCACGCTCAACAATTACAAGAGCAGTACGCTGACTTAGCACCGGGGGAAGAAATTAGCACAGAAGTAGCAATTGCTGGTCGGATTATTGCCCGAAGAATTATGGGTAAACTAGCCTTTTTTAACCTGCAAGATGAAACGGGAACGATTCAATTATACCTCGATAAAAAACGCATTAGTGAAACTATGTCCGCCGTGCCGAATGCCTTTAACACAGTGATTAAATTAACAGATACAGGCGATATTTTAGGAGCAAAAGGCACAATTAAACGCACAGAACGCGGCGAATTATCTATCTATGTTAACGAGTACGAAATTCTCACCAAATCCCTCTTACCTCTACCGGATAAATGGCACGGTTTAACCGATGTAGAAAAACGTTATCGACAAAGATATGTAGATTTAATTGTTAATCCGGAAGTGCGACAAACTTTTCGCCGTCGCGCCCAAATTACCGCTGCCATTCGCAGATATTTAGACCAAGAAGGTTTTATTGAAATTGAAACTCCCGTGCTACAAAGTGAAGCGGGAGGAGCCGATGCTAGACCGTTTATCACCTATCATAATACGCTGGAGATGGAGTTATATCTCCGCATTGCCACCGAATTACATCTAAAAAGATTAATAGTCGGTGGTTTTGAAAAAGTCTTTGAGTTAGGCCGAATTTTTCGTAATGAAGGGGTTTCTACTAAACATAACCCCGAGTTTACTTCCATCGAAATCTATCAGGCCTATGCCGATTATTATGACATGATGGAGTTAACCGAAAACATTATTGTTAATGCTGCACAAGATGTTTTAGGTACGCTGAAAATCACCTATCAAGACAGGGAAATTGACCTAACTCCCCCTTGGCGACGAGTGACTATGCACGAATTAGTCCAAGAAATAACCGGGGTTGACTTGAATAGTTTTGAGGATTTCGAGTCGGCTCGTATTGCCGCAGAAAATGCCGGCATTGGCGTTCCAGAGGACTGTAAAACCATCGGTAAGCTCTTAAATGAAGCTTTTGAACAAAAAGTCGAAGAAACCCTAATACAGCCCACTTTTGTGCTAGATTTTCCCGTGGAAATTTCGCCTTTAGCTAAACCCCATCGCTCAAAAACTGACCTCGTGGAAAGATTTGAATTATATGTGGTTGGACGGGAATTAGCTAATAGTTTTTCTGAGTTAACCGATCCCATCGATCAACGGCAAAGATTGGAAGCACAGGCACTCAAAAAAGCGTCTGGAGATTTGGAAGCGCAGGGAGTTGATGAGGACTTTTTAACCGCTTTAGAATACGGAATGCCCCCCACGGGAGGCTTAGGAATTGGCATCGATCGCCTGATCATGTTATTAACCGATTCTGCCAGTATTCGCGATGTGATTGCTTTCCCCTTATTAAAAAGTCAAAGTACAGCGATTAAATCTTTTGACTACGATCAGGACAAAAAAATTCTGAAAGTGGAATTTAATCACGGTGGTATCTATCTTTATCATGATCTACCTTTGGCAGTATATAAAGACTTTCAGTCCGCACCATCGAAAGGACAGTTTTTTGTCGGACAAATTCGCGATAAATACAGTTTTGACAAGGAATTGTAAAAGTTACTGTCACTTCAGTTAAGTAGATAGGTGTTAAAAGTTGTCAGACACCCCCCTGATCAAGGGGGCAGGGTAGGGTTGATTCATGAATCAACCCTACTATGAATCAACCCTAGGGGCAGTGGGGATCAGAGGCAAAATCCATCTTCAATTTAATTATAACTACTTCAGTTATCAGTTATCAGTTATCAGTTATCAGTCATAATTCATGATCCCTTTTTACCTTTGACTTCCTGCCAAGTGTTACCGACTCCCTGTAAAACCCCGCGAACTACTAAACCAATACCGCGACCGATAACTTGGATAAGAATATAGACTACTCCCTTACCCACCACCCGAAAAAAAGCGCGTAAACGAGGAGATAAAGAGTCTCTTAATTCTAAGGCGATCGAAACTAACCAGGGTATGCCTGTTAAACTATTTAATTCTTCCTGTCGAGGGGAATAAATGGCTAGAGATTTGATTTGTCCCTCGCTATAGTGAAATAATTGATATTGACTTTCAAAGATATCTTTAGGTTCTTGCCAATATTGTTGCCGTCGGTATTTCCAAGATAATTCATTCCGGATTTTAGCTAATTTTCTGGCGATGAGAAATTCTGACCGGTAAAGTTTTTGTTTGATTCTCTCCGATTCCGAGAAGTTATTGAGAATAATTACTGTCACTGCATTGGCAATATTATGAATGAGATTTTGCAGGAGAATTTCGGCTCTGGCGATGGTTTCAGGAGCATTAGCCCGGTATTCTACCCCGTCAATAGTTAAACTATTTTCGTACACTAAATAGGAAAATAAGTCAAGAGCAAAAGGAATTTTATTGAGGATTTCTGTTTGAATTGCCTCTCTTTCTTCCAGAATAATTTCGTTAAGTCTGCCTTTACTAATTTCCTCATAAACCGAGGCATTAATTTCTAAAAATTTACGCGTAACTTTCTCCCAGATATCGTAAATAATCAGATTTAAGCGACTGGTTAATTCCCCGCTACTAATCTGTAAATATCTCATCTCATCGACATTTTTGCGAATTTCATCGAGAACTAAATACAATAATTCCCGTTGCCGATTATCCTGTAAAACATCGATTTCAAAACTAATCTTTGTTCTATTAATTAAAGGCGATCGAATGACCGCTAAAGTGGACTCAAAAACCGCCGAAACACAGAGGGGACGCTCGCGGCTTAAAATTGGTAATTCTTGATCGATATTGTTAATTATTACCGAGGGTGTCACTGCAGCTGAATTGTAATAGCTACCTTCCAGGGGAATTAGTTTTCTCACTAGCCATAGGGCTGCTAAAAGTTCTCGTTTTCTCCCCTGCCAATAAAAGCGATCAAAGCCGGATAAAGACTGTTGATTGAGATGGAGATCAATTAAATGTAATTCACTTTCGATGCGATTTAATCCCGTTTTGCCGGCACTGATTAACCAATGGCTAGGAGCTAAACTTGAACGAGTAGCAATGGTGAGAGCAGAAGGGGCAACATCGTGGGTTTCATCCCGGGAAATTTGCCCTAAAATAGTGATAAATTGCTCTAGGTTTGTGCCTTTGGGAATATAACCAGCGATGCCTAATTCTCTGGCGATTAGTTGCTGTCGGGAGTCGAGAGGAAAGGTTAATAAAACAATTTTACTTTCGGGATAGCGAGAGTGGAGAATTTCACAGTAAGACCAATCAAAGAGAGGATCAATAATAATAATTTCGGGGGCCGGATTAAGAGTCAAGGCGAAAATTGTTTCTAAATCCCCTTCGGTGACGATACTAATATTTTCTATCTGCGACAAGGCCTGCACCAGACCCAAGCGGAAAATCGGGTCATTATCGATGATAATTAGGGTGAGAGGGCGATCGATCACAAGAGTTGCAGCCTGTCAACGGATACTATTCACAGGGTCAATTATACAGTTATCTGGCTCATTTGTTTTGTTTATAGCCATAGAAATCGATGCGATAATCGGTAATTTTTACCCCCGTCGATGCCTCGATCTGTTTAATTAATTCCGGGGGAAGTTGGATATGCACATCGATGATTTCTTGACTGTCCAGACAATTGACGTGACTGTGGGAATCGCTGATGTTGCCGTAGAGTCTGCCGTCCCAGCGTTCCACAGATTCGATAATGCCTTGACCGGATAGGGCCTCTAGGTTTTGGTACACTGAGGTATGACCGATGTTTTTTCCTTGCAGATTGAGACGATCATAAATTTCTCGCGCTGATAGGTGTTCCTGCGCTTGCCACAGCAATTCTAAAATATAGCGACGCTGACGACTAACCCGCATTCCTAAAGTTTGACACCTTTCGATCGCATCTTCTAAACACCGGATCGGTTTTTGTTTTACCTCCAAATTGTCCATAGTTGTATCCGTTGACCTCCGCCCTAATACATAGTCATTACCAGTTTAGCTTAGTCTTTCGATCGATGTCCACATTGCGCCAGTTTTTAGCCCCTCTTCAAACTGAGATAAAAAATCAGCAGCGCCAGATTCGAGTAGATTTGCGGGCGAATGAGTGAAACCAACCACTCCAGACACAAAGGACACAAAGATCGATCGCTACTATATAAGTTACACTGATCACACAAAGAATAAGAGAACCAACCATTTACTTATCTATATCCCACATTCCGCACCCTAGTCGTTGAAATCAAAAGTTGCTCTAGCCCTTGTATAGTAAGACTTTTAGCGATTACTAAGAATTATGAAGTGTCACACTCTAGTTAGCGATCGCCAGCTTAATGAGAGTTTATCTCAATAA
>NZ_JAPZQM010000297.1:0-21665 GCF_027530565.1 Microcystis sp. LE19-10.1B
GCCCCCGAACCCCCCGCGCATTAGTTTTTCGGTGGGATGCTTACACGCAGCCGCTGACACATCTGTAATGATTTGAGAGTCACTCCCCTTGCAGGAGTGTCTCTGCTGATATGTAGCTTATACTCAACGGATTTAGTATGATCGACGAATTGGCGTTATTTCAGCTTCTATTTTCAAGTCAGTCAGGATTTAGGAGATTATTTTTATTTATTCTCCCCATTTCCCCATTTCCCCATTTCCCCACTTCCCCATTTCCCCACTTCCCCACTTCCCCACTTCCCCGCTTGATCGAGTACAATAGAGTGTTCAGCAAAAGCGATCAGCTATTAGCTTTGATTAGTCCTTCGGTAAGAATATAAACCAGAGAAAAGAGCCATTAAAAGCGGCAATCAGCTGAAAAAGCTCAAAAACTGAATTTTAGGCTGAAGGCTGACGGTAGCTTGCTGAAAGCTGAATCCCGTTGATAATTTTTTTACTTGAATCACCGTGGTTATCCAAATCGAATCAACTCAAAACTACGAAACTAAAACCCAAGAGATCGCTAGACAACTTTTAGCCGAAACTCGGGAAAAAAAAGGTCTTTGGTCTGCTTTACAGGATCAAATGCGTTGGGATGATAAATTACTCGATTGGGCAATGTCTAACCCCAATTTACGAGTACAATTATTCCGTTTTATTGACTGTTTACCCGCTTTACGCAGTAATGCCGAGATCGCTAATCATCTCCAACAATACCTCGGTGATGCTTCCGTAGAACTGCCCAGTGCGCTGAAAAGTATCCTCAACTTTAGTGATCCTAACTCCCTACCGGCTCAAACGGCCGCCAGTCTGATCAGTAAATCCGTAGAAACCTTAGCTCGTAAGTATATCGCCGGGGAAGACCTAGAGCAAATTACTCGCACTGTCACCCGTCTGCGGAAGGAAAAAATGGCTTTTACCATAGATCTCCTCGGTGAAGCGGTAATTACTGAAGCGGAAACCCAAGTTTATCTACAAAGTTATCTCGATTTAATGACCCATTTGGCTCAAGAAGCGACCAAATGGAATAAAGTTAGCCAAATTGATGAAGCGGACGGCGACTTACTACCACAAGTGCAGGTTTCTGTCAAGCTAACTGCCTTTTATTCTCAGTTTGATCCCATGGATCCGATTGGTAGTAAGGAAAAAGTTTGCGATCGCATTCGCCTACTGTTGCGACGCGCTCAGGAGTTAGGGGTGGCAGTCCATTTTGATATGGAACAGTACGTTTATAAAAACCTCACCCTGGCTATCCTGAAAGAATTACTCCTAGAAGAAGAATTTCGCAGTCGTACCGATATTGGCATCACCCTACAGGCATATTTAAGAGATTCTGCCCAAGATTTACAAGATTTAATTAATTGGGCCAAAAAGCGCGGTTATCCCGTTACTGTCCGGCTAGTCAAAGGCGCTTACTGGGATCAGGAAACGATTAAATCTCGGCAAAATCACTGGCCACAGCCGGTATATAACGAAAAATCGGCCACAGATGCCAATTATGAACGGATGACGCGGTTATTATTGGAAAATCATCAATATTTATACGCCGCCATCGGTAGTCATAACGTGCGATCGCAAGCCTTGGCCTGTGCGATCGCAGAAAGTTTAGAAATTCCCCGTCGTCGCTTTGAAATGCAGGTATTGTACGGCATGGGCGACCAATTAGCCAAAGCGTTAGTGAAGCGGGGTCATCGGGTGCGGGTTTATTCCCCCTACGGACAACTCTTACCCGGTATGGCCTACCTAATCCGCCGTTTATTAGAAAATACCGCTAATAGTTCCTTCCTAAGGCAAAATTTGGAGGATCGTCCCGTGGAAGATTTAATCGCAGCCCCCCGGGTTTTAGGCAAGGATAACCCGATTATCCCCGGTTTTCCTAATGCCCCCGATACAGATTATGCCAACGAGCAATTGCGAAATAAAGCGAGTCAAGCCCTTACTTTTGTCAAAAATTACCTCGGTAAAACCTATTTACCCCTAATTAACGGCGAATACGTCACCACCAATGTTCAAATTAATTCCGTTAATCCCTGTAACCCGCAGGAAATAGTGGGTAAAGTGGGCTTAATTGAGGTGGAACAGGCAGAAAAAGCGATCATAGCGGCGAAACAGGCTTTTCCCGCTTGGAAACGCACTCCAGTGGCTAAAAGAGCCGAAATACTGCGAAAAGCGGCGGATTTGATGGAAGCGCGACGACACGAGTTATCGGCCTGGATTTGTTTGGAAGTGGGCAAAGTTATCCAACAGGCGGATCCGGAAGTGTCAGAAGCGATCGATTTTTGCCGTTATTACGCCTCCGAGATGGAAAGACTGGATTTAGGGCATAATTTCGACGTAGCAGGTGAGAATAATCGTTATTCCTACCAACCCCGGGGTATTGCTTTAGTGATTTCTCCCTGGAATTTCCCCCTAGCCATTGCGGTGGGGATGACAGTAGCGGCTTTAGTAGCCGGTAACTGCACGCTATTGAAACCTGCCGAGACTTCTTCGGTGATTACGGCGAAATTTGCCGAGATTCTCCTAGAAGCGGGTATTCCTGCCGGAGTCTTCCAATATATCCCGGGTAAAGGTTCGCAAGTGGGGGCGCATTTAGTTAGCCATCCCGATGTTCACCTAATCGCCTTCACCGGTTCACGAGAAGTGGGCTGTCGCATCTATACAGATGCCTCCATCGTGCAAAAGGGTCAAAAACACCTAAAACGAGTTATCGCCGAAATGGGCGGCAAAAATGCCCTAATTGTCGATGAGAGTGCCGATTTAGATCAGGCCGTTGTCGGTGCGGTTAAGTCCGCTTTTGGCTACACCGGCCAGAAATGTTCGGCCTGTTCGCGGATAATCGTTCTGGAAAGCGTCTATGATAGCTTTGTTGAT
This sequence comes from Microcystis sp. LE19-10.1B, assembly GCF_027530565.1. NCBI lineage: Bacteria > Bacillati > Cyanobacteriota > Cyanophyceae > Chroococcales > Microcystaceae > Microcystis > Microcystis sp. LE19-10.1B. The sequence continues at coordinate 2,890 of NZ_JAPZQM010000297.1, forward strand.
CGCTTTGTCGAGGCTACCAAGTCCCTCAATATCGGGCCGACGGATTTACCGAGTACGGAAGTAGGACCGGTTATCGACGAGAAAGCTCAAGCAAGAATTCGGGAATACATCGAAACTGGTAAAAAAGAGGCAGAATTGGCCCTAGAAATGCCAATTCCAGAAGTGGGTTATTTCGTCAGTCCCACCGTCTTTAAAAATGTTCCCCCCGATGCGGTAATAGCGATGGAGGAAATTTTTGGTCCAGTGGTGGCGATTATCAAAGTGAGCAATTTCGAGGAAGCTTTAGCTGTAGCTAACGGAACCGACTATGCTTTAACCGGTGGCTTATATTCTCGCACTCCTGCCCATATTAACCGAGCTACGCAGGAATTTGAAGTAGGAAACCTCTATATTAACCGGGGAATCACCGGTGCGATTGTCTCCCGTCAACCCTTCGGGGGTTTCAAGATGTCGGGGGTAGGTTCCAAGGCTGGGGGTCCCGATTATCTGCTGCAATTCCTCGAACCTCGTCACATCAGCGAGAATATTCAACGTCAGGGATTTGCACCGATTGAAGGGGCCGATTAAGCAATTTATAGCTAGGGTTTGCGGCAAAAAGTTTGTTGGTGGGGTTAGGAGTCAGTATTCTCCGAGTCAGTATTCTCCGAGTCAGGAGTCAGGAGTCAGGAGTCAGGAGTCAGGAGTCAGGAGTCATAATAAATCCAGTTATTAAAAACTGATTATTTATTCTCCGTTTTGCCTTCTGCATGAGTAGAAAACGGGTTTCTCGGAGAAACCCGTTTTCTGTGCGTTACTCAGGAATCAGGAGTCGGTCGTCAGGAGACTATTGTTATTTGTTTTCCCTTCTCCCTGCTCCCTTCCCCCCACTTCCCTATCTCCCCACTCCCCTATCTCCCCATCTCCCCATCTCCCCACTCTCCTAGACTTTTTAAACAGGATTTAGTATCACAGGGGACTCCCCAGCTGTTGTCTTTCCTAGCTGATTTCTTGGCTGTCAACCTACTGCTATATACTTAAGTTGAGAATTGCGTCGGCCTATCAAGAAAAGACTATGACGATTGAAACCGTTGCCACAAAACCCTTTAGTGACCAGAAACCGGGGACTTCTGGATTGCGAAAATCCGTTCCCGTTTTTCAACAACCCCATTATCTGGAAAATTTTATTCAAGCTATCTTCAATACTTTAGACGGTATCGAGGGTCAAACCCTAGTTGTCGGTGGAGATGGTCGTTATTATAACCGTCAAGCTATTCAAACTATCCTGAAAATCGCCGCCGCTAACGGTATCGGTAGAATACTCGTGGGAACCGATGGTATTGTCTCCACTCCCGCTATTTCTGGGTTAATTCGCGAAAATAACGCTTTTGGCGGTATTGTTCTCTCCGCTAGTCATAACCCCGGCGGTCCGGAGGGCGATTTTGGCATTAAGTACAATATTACTAACGGCGGACCGGCCCCGGAAAATATCACCGATGCAATTTATGCCGAGACTAAGGTGATTAGCAGTTATAAAATCCTCTTAGGGGCCGATATTAATCTCGATCGCCCCAGTTCCTTTAAACTGGGAACTATGGATGTGGAAGTGATCGATGCGGTTACTCCCTACGTCAAAATGATGGAAAAGATTTTTGATTTCGATCGCATTCAGGCCCTACTCACTTCTGGTAAGTTTAAAATGTGCATGGATTCTCTCCATGCGGTGACGGGTCCCTACGCTTATGCTCTATTTGAACAGCGTTTAGGCGCGCCCAAAGGTACAGTATTAAATGGTGTTCCCTTAGAGGACTTTGGTGGTGGTCATCCCGATCCTAACCTAGTCTATGCCCATGATCTGGTAGAAATTCTCTTTGGTCAAGAGGCTCCGGATTTTGGGGCTGCTTCCGATGGAGATGGCGATCGCAATATGATCCTCGGTCAGAATTTTTTTGTTACCCCCAGTGATAGTTTGGCGGTACTAACAGCCAACGCTCATCTAGTACCGGGCTATCAAAATGGTATCACGGGAGTAGCGCGATCGATGCCCACCAGTGCGGCGGCCGATCGAGTAGCGGCTAAACTGGGAATTGACTGTTATGAAACTCCCACCGGTTGGAAATTCTTCGGTAATTTGTTAGATGCGGGGAAAGCAACCCTTTGCGGGGAGGAAAGTTTCGGCACGGGTTCCAATCATATTCGCGAAAAAGATGGTTTATGGGCGGTTCTTTTCTGGTTAAATATTTTGGCAGTTAAAGGGGAATCGGTAGAGGAAATTGTTCGCAGTCATTGGCAAGAATTCGGTCGTAATTTCTATTCTCGTCATGATTATGAAGAAGTCGCATTAGAACCGGCAAAAGAGATGATGGCACGTCTCCAGAAGTTGGTTTTAGACCTTAAGGGTAAACAATTTGGTAACTATGAAGTGGAATATGCCGATGATTTTAGCTATACGGATCCCGTGGATGGTAGTGTGAGTAAAAATCAAGGCATTCGCATTGGTTTTACCGATGGTTCTCGGATTATTTATCGTCTATCGGGTACGGGAACTAAAGGAGCAACTCTCCGGGTTTATCTAGAAAGTTATGAACCGGACGCAAGTAAACACGATATCGACACCCAAAAGGCCCTACAACCCTTAATTGATTTAGCCGAAGAAATCGGTCAAATTCGTCAATCTACCGGACGGGAACAACCCACAGTTATTACCTAAAATCTAGGGATCAGCTATCAGTTTTTATCGGGGAAATTTTTGACCTGCTCATCACTAATTAGGGTTTGCGGCAAAAAGTTTTTCGTGGGGGTAGGGTGTGGGGTGTGGGGTGTGGGGTGTAGGGTTTTACCGATTTTGAGGGGGTCAACTACCTAATTTTCAGGGAAAAAGTCCCAGAATTTTCCCCCCCATCACTCCCAGATATGGTACTTTTTGATTGACAAAAAGTCTAAAAGTCTTACCCAACAAGGTTTTTAGATTTATTCAGCAAACCCTAATTACTTCCAGTAATTGCCCTGTGGTACAATTTCTGAATTCCCGTCACTAATTTATCTAACATCGATCGATGGCTATCATGAGTCGGATCAAAACTCTGCACTTTGGTTAATAATTTTGCTTCCTGTACGTCCACGTCGTCATCGCTATAGATTAAAGTGCTAATCGATGTTAGTAGATCTTGATAGATTTCTGGACTAGGATTATCGCCTAAATAGGACTCTAACCATCGATAACATTCACCGGTTTTAACTGGTTTTAGTTCCGATAATAGTGGTTTTATCTCCGGATCATCATCAAGTTTTTCCCTCACAGCTACCTGTCGTAAATAATTTCTTTCTGATGGTTGAATGACACCATCAATCCAAGCAACACCGATGAGAATTTTCAGTAATTGTTTATTTTTCATCCCACACTTCCTTGACTAACTTAGCCATAAAAAAACCGTCTTGATTATGCCGATGGGGTAACACTTCGATCGCTCCCGTTTCTGTATAGTATTCTGAGAAGCATGAATTAGAGTCAGGAGTGGCCATTTTCCAATCGGGATGAGCGGCTAAAAACTGCTCGATCACTCTTTCATTTTCTAACGGATCGAGAGTACAGGTGGCATAAACTAAGATTCCCTTCGGTTTTACCCAAGTGGCAGCCGAGGCTAAAAGTTCCCCCTGTCGTTTGGCTAGTACAGGTAAATTTTCGGGTGTTTGTCGCCAACGTATATCAGGACGCTTGTGCAGGGTTCCCAATCCTGAACAGGGAGCATCGATTAGTACACGATCGGCGATGCCGTGCCACTGGGGACGATCGCGACTATCCCCTAGATGTATTTCGATCGCTTTTAAGTCTAATCTTTTAATATTGGCTTCTAACTGTCGTAAACGGGATGCCGTTTGATCACAGGCTAATATTCTACCCCGATCGCCCATTAATTCGGCGATATGAGTGGTTTTTCCCCCCGGTGCCGCACAAGCGTCGATAATTGTCTCTCCGGGCTGGGGATCGAGTAGATAAGTGACTAATTGGGCGCTAATATCCTGTAGGGTGTAATTTCCGGCTCGAAATCCCTCTAAACGCTCAATATTGCCTAAACCAGAGGTTAAACGGCAAGCTAGAGGTAACTTAAGATAATTAAAAGTTATATTGGCTGATTCTAACTCATTTTCTAGGGCTTCTAGGCTAGTTTTCAGGGGATTAATCCGAATATCGAGGTCAGGAGAGCGATTAAACCATTGACACAGTTGTTCCGTTTCCGTAACACTAAAGCGATCTAACCACAATTGCACCAACCAATCGGGGAAACTGTGGAGAATACCCAATCTAGAAGCGGTATTTTCCGGTAAAAGTAAAGGATCGTCGCCATTAGCAGTTAAACGGAGATATTGCCGCAGCATTCCGTTAACCACCGCCGCTAATTTGCCTAAATGACTGATTTTAGTTAATTCTACCGCCGTATTCACCGCCGCCGATGGGGGAATCTGGGATAGATAACGCAGTTGATAAAGACCAATATGGAGAATTCGCCGTAAATCCGGGGGTTGCTGGGCCGCGGTTTTTTTCCCCAAGCGATCGAGCAGCGCATCCAAGGTTCTTTGTCGGCGGATTATACCATAAACAATCTCCGTTGTCAAGGCTTTGTCAAGACAATTTAAGGAACTAGCGGACAAATGGCGATCAAGAGCGCGATCGGGATAGGCGGAGGAGCGATCGATATCCCGTAAAATCAGCAAAGCCAGCTGACGAGCATTATTCATGCAGTTTCTAGACGATTGCGGAGGAATTGGCGCAAAATAGTCAGTGCCGGAATCGGGATTTCGTGACCCATATTTAACTCGTGATATTCGACGTTAACCCCTAAACCAAGCAGTAAATCTCTGGCTTGACGAGCAGCAGCGATAGGAACGACGGGATCCTGCTTACCATGAACAATTAAGACATTTTGTGGGCCTTGGGGATGGGGTTCACCGTGCAGATAACCACTCAAGGAACCCAATCCCGCCAAGGGTAAAGATAAACCCACATCCAGCGTCATCGCTCCCCCTTGGGAAAAACCGGTCAAAAAAGTCCGCTCTAGGGGAATACCGGTAGTTGCTTCTAGGGAAATAATCCAATCGTGCAACTGTTGACGACTAGGGACTAAACCTTGATAATCGGAGGTTTCTAAAGCATACCAGGCGCGTCCCCCCGGCACTTGGGGATGATCGAAGGGAGCATTAGGAAACAAAAATTGACAATCAGCTAGATCCAGCATCGATGCAAGGGGGGCCAGATCCATGGCATCTGCACCCCAACCGTGCAGCATGATCACTAGATAGCGAGCGGGATTTTCCGGGGAAGGGGGAATGACAATCGGGTTAAAAGACAGAGTTTTTTCCTCGCAATTCTCTTTTTTCTCTATTCTATAGCGGTTTTCCCCGGGGTGAGATGGGTGTTGGGGGAGTCTTTTCAGTGATCAGCTTCTGAAGGCAAAAGGCACTCATGCAAAAGGCAGCTTTATTCTCCCAACTCCGGCGCTCCCAACTCCCATCACCCCACACCCCACACCCCACACCCCACACCCTGTCCCCAGGAAAAACTTTTTCAGCATACCCTAAATAGCAACCAATAATTTCCCTTGTCTTTCTATCAATTAACCGCCAAATATAAACCTTTATCGTCTTAGAAAAAAACAAAGACCACATCTCATCACATTCTCTAAACAATTTACCTTTTGGTTTGTCCGAAACCTTTACTTGACGGGGAACAGCCGCCAGTTTATTGTTGACATAATTTTGTAAACATGACCAACTTACCCCTGTTACTCTCGCAATTCCTCGCAAGGAAATTCGTTCGAGCAAGAGTTGATCAATTAATTGTTTGGTTTCGTCAGAGACGGTTTTATTAGTGGGATTGATCACCAACGGTTGACCACATTCTTTACCTTGACGTTTGGGTTTTCCATTATGAATAGAACCATTCTTGATAGTATGGTGAGAACCACAACGCTTGACAGGGGAATAGAGGTGAAGGGGGTATTTTGTTCGGTGCTAGACTGATATTTGAGTCAGCCAGACAGGAGCCAGAAAAAGATATTTATCAGAAAAGTCATGATCAAGCTAGAGGTTTAAAGACTGATCGGGTTGCAATTATTTTTATTAATAAATATTTAACACAATTCATACCAGGTAAGCAAGAGGGCTACGCCACTACTACCGAATTATTACCACATCGGTTACTTTTTTTCTGATCCAGATAGCGAGAATTGTCAGGAAAAGTCAACCCATCACTCCCGCTCAAGGATTTTTATCGATTCCAGTTAATCGATTAGAGACAGTACAAGTGTATTTAATTAACTGTCCGACGTTTAATTTATCGTACTATTCCCCTGTTTTATGTCTCGCAGTCTTTTTAAAATTCTTGATTGTGTTGGGTTCTTTCTAATTTGATTGATATCTTTATAAGTAAAACCCATAGTAAATAATAACCATATTAATTCTTCTTTCTGATCGCTGCCACTAAATCCTCCTAGAATAGCGTCTAATCTTCTTTGATAGTTCTTTTGCGTTCTTTCCAGTGTATATCTCCCGATTAATTCTTCGATGTATTTTTGAATAGTAAGTATTTGAAAACGATCAAATTCATGTCTGGTATCATCATACAGTATAGTTTTCTCCGATGCCAATTTCTCGTCGAAAGTCTCCATAATAGATATTTGAAATCCTTGGTACAACTCTAATAGCTTTTTGATCAGACTGGAGACAGGATTAATTGTCGATGGGCTAAATCCACCCATTACTTGGTCAATTTGTTCTAAATTAGGGTTTAAGGAACTAATAATAAAACCAAAGACTAGAGCAATGATTAAACCCACATATACATCATCCTCAATCGAGCTTAATAGAGAAAATATAAATTGAATGAGATAGTATAAGAGTATTGATATAACAATTTTGACAGTTAATAAACGAACAAAAGAATTTAAAAAATCCTTTTTTAAATTGGGAAATAAATGACGAATCCTAAAAGCTGAGAAATAGCTAATTCTAGTTTCAACTGCTACTCCAATAATTATCGCAGTCACCACAAAAGACCACCGATGTCCTTCCACAAATTTTTGTATTTCACTAGAAAGGTCGGTGGCGGCAGCTGCCTGAGAATCTACCAAAAATAGGTAATGGGTGAATGAACTGAAAAAAGGAAACTTATCTAATTCCGTTAGAACCTGACTACAAAATACCATTTACCCTGAGCCAACGAGTTTTCCAAGTGGGAGTAAAGATTTCGTAGTTTTTTTGTTTATTGACTTTGATATAGCCTTTGTCCTTTAGTTCTTTTAATTTATCTTGTAAGTCAGCTTCTCCAACTCTATCTGTTTCAATTTTAAAGCTTACGACAGTGGCAGCCCTAACTTTGAGTAAATCAGATAAAAGAGACTTCTCCTCGGAGGTTAAATAATTGGTATCAGTTGTTTTAGCCATAAAATTCCAATAAATTTAGGAATGTTGCTGAGGGGTATAAACCAAATTAGATAAAACGTCAATCAAGTCAGATGGACAGGAGCCTAGTTCATGACTGTACTGATTATAGTATAGGATTATGCCTACCAGTTACTTTTTGGTGAAATGTTCACAATCTTACATTATGGGCGCAAGCAGTTCGAGCAACTCACTGACCACGTTGCGCCCCTACATTGCACCAACTTTCTTTGTTAAGTAGGTGGGTGGAATTAAATATAAGATGAACGTAGGTTGGGTTGAAGCATGAAACCCAACCCCCGCATGGGTTACGCTACCGCTAACCCATCCTACAAATAATTGTGCCTCCCTACTTATTCCTCCAAGATTTTCGTGGCTTGAATCAGGATTTCGATAAGATCGACGAGTTTTGGTTTTGCTTCTTCTTGGACACGACTATCTTCCCAAAAAGGCAGCAATAACGCGAAAGTGATTAGAGCTAAAGATAGCAGCTTTTTGATTTTTCGATAATGCACGGTCGTTGCTCCCTATAGTTTTTTTTCTATCCTTCATATTTACGCATCGAAGTGTGAGTCGAGGACTGGGAATTGTGATATTATGTCTGACTTTTATTTGAAGACTAATTTGTGTCTGAATCTCTAGGTTCTCATAGAACAATTTAAAATGTCTGAGATATGTCTGAGTTTTTTGTGATACGTTTGAGTAAATGTCTGAGATACGTTTGATTTATTTGAGATAAGATTAGGTTGTCATTAATTTTTCAATAATCTTCACGGTTATGGGGCGATCGCTTAAAGTAAAATCGGAATATATCCCTAGAGTCAAACAAGCAGTTAAACGCAATGGTTACGCAACTCAACAGCTGCTTGCTGAGGAGTTAGGGTTCGCAAAATCGACTATTAGCCTTTTTCTTAACGGTAAATCGATTAGTAATCTCAATTTTTTTGAAATTTGTCAAAAATTAGCCCTTGATTATCGAGAAATCTCTGACTGGGATGAGTTGGAGGAAACACCAGCTGCCACGTCTGAGGATGAGGGAGAAAACCGGGCCGCGGATTTTTCCAAGTATATTGAACGTCCTCCAGTGGAACAGCTTTGTCTGGAGACGGTGAGTCAAGCAGGTTCATTATTGCGGATTAAATCAGCCAAGGGGATGGGTAAAACCCTATTAGTCGATAGAATTTTGAGTCAAGTTGACAAAAGAGAGTATAAAACCGTCAGTTTCAGTTTTTTACAAGCAAGTAAAGGAATTCTCGGCGATTTAGACCGATTGCTCTCTTGGTTTGCTTTGATTATTTCCAAGAAATTAGGGTTAGCAGCTCTCTTTCAGGAAAAATGGCAAGAAGGATTAGGAATTTATAGCTGTACTGCCTATTTTGAAGATCATTTGCTCAAAAAGCTGGATAAACCCCTAATTTTAGTTTTAGAGGAGATAGATAGTCTCTTTACCTATACCAGCGTTGCCGACGATTTCCTTAGTTTATTTCGTCTTTGGCACGAGGAGGCAAAAAATAATAATACTTGGCAAAAGTTACACTTAATTATCACCTATTCCACAGAAAATTATGTTCCTGCTGACCTGAATAAATCTCCTTTGAATGTAGGAACAGAAATCCTGTTACCTGATTTTACTCTAGAACAGGTCTTGACTCTAGCTAATAAATATCAGGCTAACTTGGGAAAAGATGAACTGCAAAAAATAATTAATCTTGTCGGGGGACATCCCTATTTAATCCAAAAAGCGATTTATGGGATTACCCAAAAACAACTGTCTTTAGCAGATTTTTTAGAGACAGCAGCCACGGAAGCGGGAATTTATGGGGATCATTTGCGAGGACATTTGCTAAACTTACAAGAACATCCAAACCTAGCAGCAGGAATGAAAAAGGTTGTAGAGTCCTCTTCTCCCGTTGATTTAGGTGCAACAATTAATTGGCAACTTCATAGTTTAGGATTAGTAACCTTTGTGCAGAATGCTGTTCAACCCCGTTATCCACTATACAGCAACTATTTTAGGTATCGCCTATCCTCCTAAAATCCAATATATTGAGTTAAACTGTTGTACATCTAAATCTAATATTCGTTTTCACCTGTTCCCCGTTCCCCCATCGAACCCAGAACTTTAAATGCGGACTAGCTTAGGGACAGATAACCTTTGATTAAATTATTCATCGAACTTAACCAATCAGACAAATTGCTAATTTTAATCCTATGGCGACCAATTTTTATCATGTTGGAGGCAGCGTTCCCCTAGATGCACCTAGTTATATCAAGCGGGAAGCAGATGATCTATTTTATAACTATCTAAAAAATGGACAGTATTGCTATGTGTTAAATTCCCGTCAGATGGGAAAATCAAGTTTGTGGGCACAGACACAAAAACGACTGCAAGAGGATAATATTGATTGTGCTACCATTGATTTGAGTGGTATAGGAAAAAACATCTCCGAAGATATTTGGTATCGAGTATTATTTGAGCAACTGGTTAAACGCTTCAATCTTTCTATTCGGGGAAAAGAGCAAACTTGGTGGGATGAACGAGCCTATAAATCAGCTATTAATCGTCTTGATCAATTTGTTGATGAAATTCTCTTAAAGGAGATATACCAACCTATTGTTATCTGTTTCGATGAAATTGATAGCGTTCTGAGTTTAAATTTTTCCACAGATGATTTCTTTGCTTGGCTGCGTAGCTGTCATGAAAAACGTCCTCATAATGGGGATTACCAACGTCTAACCTTTTGTATGTTGGGGGTAGCGGCAGTTTCTAACTTTATTCGAGATAATAATCGTAGTCCTTTTAATATTGGTCAAGATATTCGATTATCTGGATTTACTATAAAGGATGCCAGAAAACTTGCCGAGGGATTGCAGGACAAAGTTATCGCACCGGAGCGGGTTTTAGAGGAGGTTATAGACTGGACAGGTGGACAACCGTTTTTAACTCAAAAAATTTGTCATTTAATCTCCACATCTCGCCCTGGATTTGGCAAGGAATCCCCAGCAACCCAGATTAATGTCGGCGATTTTATCCAGTCGCAAGTAATTAGTAACTGGGTATCTCAAGATAGTCCAGAACACCTAAAAACTATTCGGAATCGTTTATTAAATAAGCTTGTCACGGGTAGAAGAATGCTGAAGCTTTACCTAGAAATTTTAAACAATGGTGAAATTACCGATGATGGTAGTCCCGATCAAATAGAATTACGCTTAACGGGATTGGTAGTTCAAGACCGACAAAAGTTAAAAGTTTATAATAAGATTTATAGAAATGTTTTTAATGAAAATTGGGTGACAACGGAATTAAATAAAATCCCTCCATACATTGAAAAGTACGAAGTTTGGTTAAATTCAGGGGAAGATGCCACTAAACTTCTTTCTGATCAAGATTTAGCAGAAGCTTTAACTTGGAGTGAAAATCAAGATATTAATGAGTCAGAAAAGCGTTTTTTAGAGTTAAGTGAAATCGCAGCCAAACGAAAAGCACAGATAGCACGTCAAGGGGAAGCATATCAACTGGCTGAAGAAAAATTAACGCCTGAATTTGAGGAGAATCAAAGAGCAGCTTTAATTGAGGAAACTTTAGCTTGGACGGGTGGTAACTTGGAGTTAACGGAAATAGTTATCGGTTTGCTAATCGACAATCAAAATGAGTTGCGTGAAGGAGAAGAAAAACCAGTAATTGAACAATTGATTCAGAAAAATATTGTAGAAAATTGGTTACAAAATAAAGCGGCAGCCCATCTCCATAAAATACAAAACAGTCTCTTAACTCCTGATAAAAATGTTAGGTCAACATTAGAAATCTATCAAGACATTTTGCAAGGGAGAGTCTTTGCTGATAATAAACCGGAAAAATTGGCACTTCAGCAAGCAGAATTAGTGATTAAGAATGATGAGTATCTAGAAGTTACCAATCGAATTTATAAAGAAGTATTTAATGTTCAATGGGTTAAACAAGAATTAGAAAAATTAGTTGAGGTGGAGAATTCTCCTGCTGGTTTAACTAAAATATTATCTTTCTTGGCACTATTAGGCTTTCTTGGATTTACTTTCTTGTCATTTGAGCAACCAAAAAATCCTGTGGGGACCCCCTCACCTAGTATTCCAGAAATTTGTGCTAAACGAGATGAGAATATTACCTTAAAAGAGAATATTCAACAACTGCAAGACTTGAAAAGGAAACAAGGTGATCAGTTTCCTGAAAAGTGTGGGACTCAATTAACTGAATTAAAGTTAATTCAGCAAGCAGTAGGACTAGCTAAAAATAATTTTGTCGCTGATGTGCCGGGTAGAGAAGGTGGTTTTGAAATTTTGTGCAAAATCCCCCCAACTTCTGATAACTTTAAAGAAGCTCAATCTTGGGCAAAAAGTTGGCATAATGACAGATATTGGAAATCGCGCATCGATCGAGCTTTGCAAGATAATCCAGATTGCCAAAAACTTATTGAATAAACATTAATTTTTCAATCACTAAATACCCCATCACTACCCGTTAACTCATCGGATAATGATACTCGGATTCCTTCTCTTCCCCGTGACCAAACTAGAGAGAATAGGTCAGAAACATTGAAGGATTGACTCCTGACAACAGGAGAAAAATTAACCTGTGGATTCTTTTGACGCAAAACAAATACTTGCATATAATAGAGGATATTGCCAATCATTAGCCAGAGAATTAAACTAAAAATAAAAGTAAATGCCATGACTACAATCCATCCAAAAAATTGAAAAGCGACTTGAGATAGCCAATTATCCTGTGCGGCTCCACGGGCGAATTCTCCCGCACCTTTGGTACTAAAGAAACCCACCGCCATTGTTCCCCAAAAACCACAAAAAAGATGTACTGGAATTGCTCCCACTGGATCATCAATTACTTTAGTTTTAATTAAAAATTCTTCTCCTAATAAGACAATAATGCCACTAATGCCACCAATGATAATAGCTGATCTGATATTAACATAACCTGATGATGCCGTGATCCCCACTAATCCCCCTAAAATGCCATTAATAATTGTCGATAAACTGGCTTTGCGACCGATTAAAGGATTAAGAATTAATGCCAAAACTCCCCCAGCGGCAGCGGCAATCATCGTGGTAGTAATTGCCATAGGGACATTATCCAAATTTACCGCCGAACCACCATTAAAACCAAACCATCCTAACCAAAGAATGAAACAACCAAGGGTTGCAAATCCTAACTGATGGGGTGCAAAATTTCCTCTTTCTTTTTCTTCATAACTATCGGTTTTGCGATTATAACCAAAACGTCCATCTCTCGGTTTTAGCAACCAAGCACCCACTAATCCGGCCATTCCTCCCACCGAATGCACCACCGTTGAACCGGCAAAATCTCGAAACTTAAATAAGTTATATAACCATCCTTCCGATGACCAAATCCAATGTCCTGTCAGAGAATAAGAAAAAGCAACTAAAAAGAAACTAAATAGCAAAAATGCCCAAAATTTAACCCTTTCTGCCACTGCTCCCGATACAATGGTCGCCGCAGTTCCCGCAAAAGTTAATTGAAAGAAAAATAAAGTGGCAATTGAACGACCTGTCCACAGTTCTTGGAATTGACTGTATTGATTATTAGGGGTTAAAATTTCCAAGAAAAATCCTGTATCACCAGAGAAACTATTCCCTAGTGCTGATGTATTGCCAAACATTAAACCGAAACCAAACATCCAATAAGCCAAGGCAGAAACACAGAAGACAATTAGGTTTTTAGCCAAGACATTAGTGGCGTTATTAGTACGACAAAAACCCGTTTCCAGCATGGCAAAACCCGCATTCATAAAGAATACTAACGAGCCGGCTATTAACATCCAGAGATTAGCAACTAAATCCAGAGTAGAATTATTTAAATCTTGTGCTGTGACTTTGCCTACACCGATCAACAGCATGACGATAAGAGAGAAACAAAAAGATAGGATATTACGCAAACGCGGGCGATATTCTAGAAAAGATAATAATCGATTCATCGGCTATAACTCTCATGGGCAATTTCCCCTTTATAGTAATTGATTTAATCCCCTATCGTTCACTCAAAACTGCCTTTTTTCTTGTCCAGATAGCGAGAATTGTCAGGAAAAGTAAACCCATCACTCCCGCTAAAGGATTTTTATCGATTCCAGTTAACCAATCGGGAACAGTACCAGTGTATTTAATTAACTGACCCACATTTAATATATAGTATGCCCAGACTAAACCCGCGTGCAGACCGATACTTTTACCCAAACTACCACCACAGGCGCGTTTTGCCCAACCGAGAATTAATCCTAGCAAGACTAAGGCAGGAAATTGGGGAAAAGTGCGGATAATTTCGGCTAAAGGTTTAATAAAGTGAGCAAGAGCGAAAATTAAGGCACTAATCACTAGAGCGATAGCGGGACGATAATCCTTTTCTAATTCTCCCAGTAACCAGCCCCGAAATAGCAATTCTTCGGCAAAACCCACCGCTAAAGCGACTAAAAACCCCTCCAGGATGATTTTGCTGATCTGGGGATTTGCCGGTAAGAAATTTAACCAACCTAGGAACGCTTGGGACAGAAAAAGCGAGAAAGTGAAAAATAAACCGATCGCCAAGCCGTTAATTAACTCGATCGGCGTTTTTCTTCGCCAAATCAACCCATAATCGGCTAATCCCTCATCGCCATAAATTGTCCGTCCCCACCAATGGGATAACCCCAAAAATTCCAGATAGAGAACAGAAAGGGTCAAAATTGAGACAAGATTGGCATTAGTGGCAAAAAAGTGATAGAGGGGAAGTGCGATCGGCAACCAGAGAAAAAGTAAGAGCAAAATAAAAATTCCCAGTCGCAGGGGGACTGGGTAAGTGGCAATTACCCGCAATCTTTTATTCATCGGGTTCGATACTGCTGGTTAAACCTTTATTTTTCAAGGTTTCACAGTAAAATTCCGCGTGTTCTTGAATGCAGGTAATCACCAAGGCCGTACCATTAGTGTGCGCTTCCATCATGATATCGACTGCTTGGGGTTGCGTCATACCGGCGATCGTTTGCATTAAACTCTGAACCACATACTCCATCGAGTTAAAGTCGTCATTGTGGAGTAAAACGCGATAACGCGGTGCTGGTTTACGGATTGTCGCTGTGGAACGCTTTTCGATGACTTCTGTGGACACCGTGTCTCTCCTTTGAATCTATATCACAAATAAAGGTCAATTACTAATGATCATAATCAAAATTTCCAGATTGAGCTAGGCTTTTTCAGCGATCCGTGAGGGGTTGGGTGTTGGGGAGTGGGGGACAGCCACAGGAATGACATTTCTAGATGGATAAGTAGCTGGTTATAATTAAATTAAAAATCGATTTTAGGTTCGATCCCCCCTGCCCCCCTTGATAAGGGGGGTGCCGATCCCCCCTTAGTCCCCCCTTGATAAGGGGGGTATCTGACAACTTTTAACGCCTACCTACTTAGATCATAATTGAATTAATTGGCTAATTTAAGCTTATTTTCCCATGGCTACTGACGAATTACAAAATCTCGATAAAAATATTCAACGCTTGAAAGAACAATTAGCGGGAAAGCGAGACATTTTAGTTATAATCGGACCGGAAGAACAAGTTAGGATCAAGCAGCAGATCGAAGATTTACGCCGACTAATTCGGGATTTTGAACGAGAAAAATGGGATTTAATCGCCAGCGAGAGTCAAGAATCGTCCTTTCCTGATGCCGAGGTAATGGTAGCAGAAATTGTCACAGAATTGACGGCAATTACCGCAGAACCACCCCCTGAACTTGCTTCTGTACAAATCTTAGAATCATTAAACCAAATTCTGGCTAAACTCAATCAACCAGAGCGATCAGCAGCAGCCAAATTAAAAGCGGCCCTATCTACTATACCCCCTTTTGTTTCCCTGACCTACGAAGCGGAATTAGATACTGAGTCAACTTTTAAGCGTTATTTTCCCACATTTAATCGTGTGATTGCAGGGGTGATAAATCGGCTAAAAAAGTAAGTATTCCCTCTATCCCTAGTAATGTGGGCAAAAGTACGGTTAATTTTGTCGGGAGGGAAGATGAGTTAACCTTAATTCATCAGCAATTGCAAACAGAACAAGGGGTGATTGTTTGTGCGGTGGAAGGGTTAGGGGGAATAGGAAAAACCGCTTTAGCTTTGGAATATGCGAAACGATACCAACAGGAATACGCGGCACAATATTGGTTATCCTTGCGACTATCGGGTTTAGCAGAAGAAATAGTTAAATTAGCTGGTCCCTATCTATCTTTACCAGAAATATTGAAAAAAGAATCTTTAGAAAAACAAGTGGACTGGTATTGGCAAAATTGGCTACCTCAGCAGGGAAAATTATTATTAATTCTCGATGATGTCCCCAATATCGACCGAATTCCCGATCGAATGTTACCAAAAGATTCTAGGATTAAGATATTAGTCACCACTAGGGAAAGGTGTCTTAGTACGGAATTTGAGTCTATAGCTTTAGATGTTTTACCCTTAGATAAATGTGTAGAATTATTAACCAAAATTGTTGGTACTGCTAAAGTTGAGCAAGAAAAAGCTTTAGTAGAACAGATTTGTCATGAAATTTTAGGACGCTTAACCTTAGCAGTGGAGTTAGTGGGGGAATATTTAGCGAAAAATCGTCATTTAAAGTTTAGCCATTTACGCGATAAATTAAATTTAGCTCATACTGCTTTAACTAAGGAAAGAAACCACAGAGATTATGGACATTTAGGGGTAGCAGCCGCAATTAAAATCAGTTGGGATGATTTAAGTTCTGCTGTTCAAAAAGTGGCAATGCTGTTGAGTTTATTCGCACCGGTGGCTATTGCTTGGACGTTGCTAGAAGATACGGCAAAATCCACGGAAATTACCGAAAGCGAACTAGAAGAAGCGCGGGGACAATTGGATAATTCTCATCTGATGCAACCCGTGGATGAGGACTATTCTTTTTATCGGATTCATCCCCTCGTGAGAGAATTTTTTCAACGGCAATTACAGGAAATTCCTGAGATAAATTCTCTTTATCGATGCGCTTTTGTGGAAACTTTGTTAACCATTGCCGAAAATATCCCGCAAACCCCCACAAGGGAGATTATTGCAGCGGTAACTCCCGCAATTCCCCATCTGCAACTTGTCAGTCAAACCATGTTAGATGATATTCCCAACCCGGAAGATAATTTAATTCAGGTGTTTCTTGGGTTAGCTTTGTTTTATAAGGGACAGGGAGAATATGATTTAGCAGCAGTTACCTTAACAAAATGTTGTGAAGAAATCCAATCTCGCTTAGGAGAAAACCATCCAATTGTTGCTGCCAGTCTCAATAATTTAGCAGGATTATACCGCTCCCAAGGCAGATACCCAGAAGCGGAACCCTTGTATAAGCGCTCCGTTTCTCTGATAGGACAGCTATTAGGAGAAACCCATCCCATTGTTGCTACCAGTGTCAATAATTTAGCACTATTGTACCAATGCCAAGGCAGATACACAGAAGCAGAATCGTTGTATAAGCACTCCCTTTCTCTAAGGGAACAACTATTAGGAGAAAACCATCTCGATGTTGCACAAAGTCTCAATAATTTAGTAGTGCTATACGAATACCAAGGCAGATACATAGAAGCGGAACCCTTGTGTAAGAGATGCCTTTCTCTGATAGAACAGCTATTAGGAGAAAACAATCTCTATTTTGCTACCAGTCTCAATAATTTAGCGGAATTATACCGCTTCCAAGGCAGATACGCAGAAGCGGAACTCTTGTATAAGCGCTCCCTTTCTCTGAAAGAACAGCTATTAGGAGAAAACCATCCCGATGTTGCTACCAGTCTCAATAATTTAGCTTTTTTGTACCAATGCCAAGGCAAATACGCAGAAGCGGAACTGTTGTATAAGCGCTCCCTTTCTCTGCGGGAACAGCGATTAGGAGAAAACCATCCTAGTGTTGCTACCAGTCTCAATAATTTAGCAGAATTATACAAATACCAAGGCAGATACGCAGACGCGGAACCGTTGTATGTGAGAGCTATTGCTATTTATCAAGAAAGATTAGAAGAAAATCATCCCGATACCCAAAAAGTAACGGAAAATTTTATGATTCTGTTGTCGCGATTATCCGATGAAGAATTACAGCAAAGATTCCCCGATGAGATAGTTAATCTGTTAAAAAGTATCAGGTAGGTAAAAAAATATATATCTCCTTCCCCGGTTTTACTGGGGAGCGCTCAGTTTCCGGGAGATCCTAACCAAGCTTCTCAATCTTCTAGTTCAGAAAAATCGAATAAAGCTGCTGCCTTCCTTTAAATACGCGCAAACACGCACACTACAATAGTCCTATAGTCCTACTGCCAGTATGAAGCCATCTCAGGGGTTTGGGATTGTTTCGGATGGATGCTAATGGAACATTTTGCTAATATGGAATTGGATCAGAAGTGAAAGTTAACTGTTAATCGGAATGTTATTGTTCAGGAGAAAAATCATGAGTCTTACTATCTCTGATGAAATTTTATCCCTAACTCGGATGTCAGAATCTGAGCTAAAACAAGAAATTGCCATCATGCTTTTTCAAAAGGAAAAGCTGACGCTTGGACAGGCTAGTAATTTAGCAGAAATGAATCAATTTCAATTTCAAAGTTTACTAGCAAGTCGCCAAATTCCTCTTCATTACGACCTTGAAGACTTAGATGCTGATGTCAAGACCTTAGGCAAACTAGGCAGATTATGATAGTGGTTAGTAATACCTCACCCATTAACAATTTAGCATCTGTCAATCAGCTAAATTTACTACAGCAACTCTACGAAAGCATCATTATTCCTGAAGCCGTTTATCGAGAACTGACTACCGTTCCCGTCGCCGGAAGTCAAGAAGTTCAAACCTTGTCTTGGTTCAAAAAACAAAATATAACCAATACAAAACTTGTCGAAAATCTTAATCTTGAAGTCGATAGAGGGGAGGCGGAAGCAATTACTCTTGCTCTTGAAATAAACGCCGAACTTCTGTTAATAGATGAACGTCTAGGTAGAATTGTTGCTTCACGTCTAGGGATTGAGTTTACCGGAGTATTAGGAGTTTTACTTGAAGCTAAAAGTAAGGGGTTAATTGCTCAAGTTAAACCATTACTTGACCATTTGCGTATTTCTGGATTTTGGATGAGAGAGCAACTGTATAATCAGGTTTTAAATCTAGCTAATGAATAAAATGCGCTCTCATACTAAATCTGGTTATTAAAAACTGATTATTTAGGGCTTGCTGAATAAATCTAAAAACCTTGTTGGATAAGACTTTTAGACTTTTTTTCCCTCAAAAAGTGCCAGCCATTGCGGGGATCGGGGGCAAAATTCAGGTACTTTTTCCCTGAAAATTAGGCAACTGACTACCTCA
>NZ_JAPZQM010000650.1:0-2794 GCF_027530565.1 Microcystis sp. LE19-10.1B
ATTTAACTGTAACCCTAAGTAAGTAGCTGGTTATAATTATAGCGGTTCTCGCATCTGTGCGGCACACTTAAACCTTTGCTGATTAAGCTGTTCAGGATCGGGAATGTACCTCTTGTGAATCAGAAACGCTATAAATTAAAATTGGATTTTAGGTTCGATCCCCCCTGCCCCCCTTGATATGGGGGGTGCCGATAGGCGGGGGGATCCCCCCTGCCCCCCTTGATAAGGGGGGTGTCTGACAACTTTTAACGCGTACCTACTTAACTGATAACTGATAACTGATAACTGAAAAGGCTGATAATTCATGACTATAAAAGTAACAGACCTCTGCTTTAGCTGGCCGAATGGGAAATCAGTATTAAATGGCTGCTCTTTGCAAGTTCCCAGAGGAGAATTTTGGATGTTGTTGGGGACAAATGGCAGCGGTAAATCAACCCTGCTGCGGCTCTTAGCGGGATTATTAAAACCTAGTCGCGGGGAAATAGAGATACCTAACCCCCTCGGTTTTGTTTTTCAAAATCCCGACCATCAGTTAGTTATGCCAACAGTGGGGGCAGATGTGGCTTTTGGGTTGGTATCCGAGGGTTTATCCACGCCGGCAATTCGGGCCCGGGTGCGGGAATCCCTAGGGGCGGTGAATTTATTAGAAATGGAAAAACGACCGATATATGCTCTCAGTGGCGGACAAAAGCAAAGAATCGCCATTGCCGGGGCTTTAGCTCGTCATTGCGAGGTTTTGCTCTTTGATGAACCCACCGCCCTTTTGGATGGGGATACCCAGCTAGAATTAGTCTCTCAAGTGCAGAACTTGGTCAAAAACCGAGGTATTACAGCCCTTTGGGTGACTCATCGCCTTGATGAATTGGATTACAGCGATGGAGCATTTTTGTTAGAGGGGGGCAAGGTAACGGATCAGGGAAATGCCCTAGAATTAAAAGCGAGATTATTGGCAAGTGCGGCGGGAGAATCTTAAATTTTTTGTTAATATCATTAGGATGCTGTTTTTTAGAACTGCCCTTAATGCCACACCAATCACTCTCAAAGCCATGGTTAATTCCTCTGATCGTTCCCTTCTGCTGGTTGACGGCTACAACGTCATCGGCGCTTGGCCGTCCCTGAAAAAAATTAGCGATCGCCACGGTCTCGAACCGGCGCGAGACAAGTTAATTGAAACCCTAATCGGTTACACCCACCACCAGGGTTATCAAACCCAAATCGTCTTCGATTCCTACCTTCAAGATACCCCCGGCAGCCAAGAACGCTACACTAACCATTTATCGGTTTATTTTACCGCTCACGCTCAAACCGCCGACACCTATATCGAGAAAACCTGCGCCGATTTTTGGCACGATCGCGCCCCAGCTATCGGACGGATTATCGTCGCTACCTCTGATAATGCCCAAAAAATGACCGTTATGGGTTATGGGGCCCAGTGGATTTCCGCTCAACGTCTCGAAATCGAGGTGGATTTAACCGGTCGTCGTCTGAGACAATCCCAGAGTTCTTCTCAAAGTCCCAAAGGGCGTTTTTTATTCCATTCTCTCGATGCTCAGGTGCAACAGAAATTAGAGAAAATGCGCCACGGAATTAGTTATCAAAAACCTTGACAAATTACCTCAAATATGTATCGACAAAAATCCCCCGTAGAGGCACAGGTAACTAACTGTGTCTCTAGGTTTTTAAAGGTCAGTTGCGGTTCGGGGGATTTTGTCAAAAGCCGGCCGCTCTCAACTACTCGTTTCACAGCTGCAATTCTGCTAAACCTAAATAATTAATTCCCGTGGGTGTCACTTGGAAGCGACAGGGTAAAACCTTGACTCCTTTAGCCACTGCTTGACGCAATAACTGCCCGTATTTAGCATCTTTACTATCCCCCGGAGCAAATCGGTCACAATCACCCCGATTAATAAAGTAGAGCATAATCGCCTCCGCTGCCGGCAATAAAGCCATTAATTCCTGTAAATGCTTCTGTCCTCGCGTGGTGACAGTATCGGGAAAAAGTGCCGTTTCTCCCTGATTCCAAGTGGTATTTTTGACCTCGATATAGGTGAGGGAATTATCCCCATGGGTCAAAAGAAAATCAATTCTACTGCCGTTATTTTGACCGTAGGCCACTTCCGACCGCACTTCGGTGTCATTTTTGACCAAATCGGGAAAAACTCCTTGCAACAGGGCATTTTTCACCACCTGATTAGGAAGATTGGTATTAACTCCCACCCAAGTCTCCCCCAGTTGAATCATCTCCCAGGTATAAGCTAATTTTCGCTTCGGGTTATCACTGCGAGAAAGATAAACCGGTTGACCTTCTACGCATACATCCGTCATCGGTCCGGTATTAGCGCAATGGGCCGTAATTAATTCTCCGTTGTCCAATTGTATATCGGCAAAAAAGCGTTTGTAACGTTTAATTAAAATACCCTTGACAAGAGAAGGGTAAGTGTGAACTAACAAGGGAGTCATGAAATTTCTGCCGAGGAATATAAGGTAAAGAATAGCCTTTTTTTGGGAGCTTAACCTGAAGACAGGAGATGGGGAGATAGGGAAATTTCAGCTAAATTCCCCACTACCCCACTACCCAATTCATAAGTAGGTAGGCGTTAAAAGTTGTCAGACACCCCCCTTATCAAGGGGGGCAGGGGGAATCCCCCCGCCTATCGGCACCCCCCTTATCAAGGTAGGGCTGTTTCATTTAAATTAAGTATAGCTGATTTTGAGTCAATAAATTTGACCGAAGATTCTCAAGTTTATCTTGTTCTAACCAAAAGAGTTAGTCACAATAACTAATCTTTAATCC
>NZ_JAPZQM010000388.1:0-16639 GCF_027530565.1 Microcystis sp. LE19-10.1B
ACCAATTGACCAGTAAGGCGGGTTGTTGTTCGCGCAGGGGGACTTGATTGAGATAACGATAGTCCCAAATTTCAAAGTATCGCCCATTCCAACGTCGCTGTTGAGTGGTTTTGACTTCTTGATTAGCCTCCAGGAAAGAAGGGAGCATCCCAGTTTTGCAATGAGTAAAAATACTCAGGCAATATCGCCGTTGAGATAAGCACAACGTAGCTTCAAATACTGAGGAACATTCTCTGCTTTCCATTGTGCTCCCACAATTTTCATTCTTGCACCTATTTGCTTAATCTTTGACTCTACACTTCCAGAACCGATGCAAATCCCTTGTGATTGATAGAGTTCGTAATTGGGTATTCTTTCTCGATGTTTATCGACATATTTGGTGAAATTTATAGCCTGTTTCTTTTTGCATCCCTCTAATTCCTCTAAAACTCTTTTCACCTCTCCTTTCCATAAATTCTCTTTGATTCTATTCAGACGCTTGTTTGACCCGCCTATTTTATTCATATTCTCTACTAAATGATACCAATCCAATATTTCTCTCCTTTTAACACCGATTTTCTCCATCAGATTCCACACCCCATCATGACCATCTCCTAAACAGGTGACTACCTCTGTTAAGGGCTGACGGTTCACCCATTCCAGTAATTCTTCATTTTGCTGAAAAAATCCCGCACATTCTTGACCATGCAGACTTACTGCTTTGTAATCTCTCCATTGACTCGGTTGTCCTTTGGGCGTTCTGATTCTGACTTTTCCGACCTCTACACTCAATGCTTCTACCGGACTCTTTGCTTCTGCTTCCTCAAATTTATATCTTTGTACAAGCCTCTGTTGACTACTGCCTGAAACTGCCATTCCTGTCGCCATTTTGATATCTTTTTCCGCATCTTCAAAAGAGACTTTAGCCACTGCTCCTAAGCAACATTTCTCCAGCATGGGACTTAATCGATTATTCTTGCTTAATCCTAGTTTATCGGCTTGTTTCTCGCTTATCTTGACTTTCCCTATGATACTGCTTACGCTTTTGGTTCGCCCTGCTTGGGTTCCTGTTGCTGATTCAAAAAAAAATTGCCTATGGCAGGACCCAATGTAGTCAGCCAATGGTCTCGCAGGGCGGTTTCAATGCCCTCAAAGCTACGTAGTTGTTCTTCTGGGGTATTATCGACTAGAATTTGAGCAATGGCTTTTAAATGTTGATCTAGTTGTTCTTTTTGGTCTGTATTCATGATTCTACCGTTTAATTGTTTCTCTTTATTTTGCCTTAGCTAACGTTTTTAGTCTCTAAGCATTTATACTTATGGCAAAATTGGGATGCTCCCAGTTGACCTATATCGTTGCTCTGGAAATTGTTATGCAGAAAGTTGACCTATAATGTGTAGTTAGGCATACCTTCCACCTTCCTACCTTCCTTTCACTTTCAATCTAGATATGAGATGTCAGATTTAACAAGCATTGAAAAGATTAAACTAGAGAAATTGCTCGAAATGGGCAATGGTTATGTGCTTGATTTTTCAAACATAACCTTCCAAGAATTCGTCTTAGAAAATTTAAATATCGATATATATGATGAAAAATATAATTATAGTAGTGGCTCAAAAGCAAATCGATTAAGAGGTTTTTGGAAAGAAGAATCTAATTCTACAGTAGGAAAACTGATAGAAACACTTTTGGAATACTGGAAAACAAAAAAGTCAATAACTCGGAAAGCTATCACCACTGAGGAGGAACATTTATTTAACGAATGTCAAAAAATTGTAGAAAGATTGCAAGGAGGTAATACAAAGAATCGTAATCAGGATTCTCAGAGGAAGGAGGAATTTTCTTCACTTCGATCCAGTCTTCTGCTGGAATTTGATAACTTTACAAAGTTAATAAATTCGGAAGATAAGAAACAGCGAGGATTTTCACTTGAAGACTTGCTAAAACGTATTTTTTCTCTTTATGAGATTCCAACTCAAAAAAGCTTTAGGAGAAATGAGGGTGGAGAACAAATAGACGGCGCATTTAAGCTTGAAGGCTGGTACTATCTAGTTGAATGTAAATGGACTCAAAACTTAACGGATATACGGCAACTTGATAGCCTTTCTGGCAAAATCAGCCGCTCTGGTAAACAGACATTGGGATTATTTTTATCGATCAATGGTTGGTCAAAAAATGTATGCCCCTTACTAAAGCAGAATAATGACAAATCTATCATTTTGATGGATGGTTATGACTTACGATCTGTTCTTGTCGAGCATAATAATTTGGACCTGAAAAATTTACTTATGAAAAAGTTGGAATGCTTAAATTTGGAAGGAGAGCCATTTTACAGCGCACATCAACTATTACAAAATACTATGAACAATCAAATTGTGTAGTGATCGCAATCTTGTAGGGTGCGTTCCCTAAAACAACTTCTACCGCTTCAGCGATCGATTTTGGGGAACGCACCATGCACATTGATTGAAACTGTGAGTCTAAGTGCGATGCAGCCTTTGTGGTCCCAGTTGAGAAATGTTAGCGAAGATTGCCAATGTTTAGGTTAAAATAGAGGGGCAAAAGTTGCAACGGGGTCAGGACAATGACAGTTAATCAACTCCGCTACAGCAAAGAAGAATTCGCCCGACGTGGTAAAGAGATTTATCAATCTCAGGTGCGCCCCCAAGTCGAGGAAGGCAATCATGGGAAGATTGTAGCCATAGATATTGAAACAGGGGCTTTTGAAGTAGCAAAAGACAGCCTCACAGCTTCCGATCAACTTTTAGCCCGATTGACCGATGCTCAAATTTGGTTCGTAAGAATCGGACATCGAGCAGTTCATCGAGTCGGTTTGATTGGGGCAAATTTATTTCAATGATTAATCAACTCTACGCCTGTTTTTGCACAATCTTCTCACTCAATTCTAGGAAGGTGGGACAATATTAGATTAAGTACTAATAACTTAATATCTTATAGAGTTTTTCAAAAAGCGTGAGTTGGGTCAATGATCAGGAAACCTAACTATTTTCTAACCAAACGATTAGGAAACAGTTATGTTATGATTTTCAGAGTAAGCCGGAGATGATAAAACACCATGAAAAATCGCATCTTTACTGTTATTTTGTACAAAGAAGATAATATGTACATTGCTGAATGTCCAGAAGTTGGCACAGTAGATCAAGGAGAAACAATTGAGCAGGCGATTGCTGGATTGAAAGAAGCCACACGGCTTTACCTAGAGGAATTTACCTTACCAGAAACATCCCCTAGATTTGTGACCAGTATTGAGGTTAGTTATGCCTAAGCTGCCACGAATCTCTAGTCGGGAGGCAGTTAGATCTCTTGAACGCTTAGGCTTCGAGCAAGTTCGTCAAACAGGTAGCCATGTTGTGATGAAGAAAGAAACCGAAGATGGCAAAATTGGTTGTGTTGTCCCTTTACATCAGGAATTGAAGGTTGGTACATTAAGTGGAATTCTGAAACAAGCCCAAGTCACAGTTGAAGAGTTCATTGAAAATCTGTAGAGTCTGACAAATCACTGCACTCGACGTGATACCAAATACCAAAAGTATTTAGTCCCCCCAGAGAACCCCCTTGAGCCACATAGCACACTTTTCTTTTTTTGTCAAATTTTATGTTAAGAAAGATGTAACTAATGGATAGGGGGACTGTCAAAGATTAACCGTCTTCGTATTCGGGGATTCTTTCCTTTTTCTTCTCGGTGATATTGATGCGGGGGGGATTGTAATCTGGTTCCACGTCATCATCCCACATATCATCCTCGGCCTTATCCTCGTAATCGTCGTACTGAGGACGAGAAAAGCTTTCTGTGCGTTCTGAGCGCGCTTCTCCCCAGTTATCTTCTTCTTCCTCGTATTCTTCCTCATAATAACGAGCTTCGGCCCGTTTTTGCGGTGGGGGAGTGGCGCGCAGGGGTTCTTTTTCCCATTCATCCTCACTCCAGCGTTCTTCAACGGGTTTAGCGGCCTCAACGGGAGTGCGGAGGGGAATGCCCGTACCTAACTGATTTTCCGGACGAGCAGCGGGAGTATAATAAGCTTCTTCCTCTTCTCTTTCCCAGGGGGGACGACCAATACCCAAACGTTCCAAAACCCCCACACTAACCTGCGTGAGACGTTCTTCGGCCCCTTCAAAGACAATTAAGCGATTCGGACCGCTGCTAACCACTTCTTCAATGGCAATTTCGTAGGTACTGATCAATTGTTCGGGGATAAGAGGCAATCCCAGGGAAGCGATGACAATGGAATGTAATTGACCACTAAGGGGATCAAATTGATAATCGCGGACTTTGCCTAAAGGTTCGCCGGTTTCCGTGATCACTTCACTACCGATTAAGGGAGTATAAGCATCGATATCGACGGATTCCAAGACGTTATCATCTTCAACGAGAACCACGTCTCCTGTCTGACTGATGCTCGATAAATACATATATTGAGGCATTCCCGACAAGGAGAGGATATTATCGCGGAGTCCCAGGGCAACCACTTCTCGTTGATCGATATCTACAAGGATATCTTTAACAACGCCGAGTTTTTTGCCTGTATTGCGAGTGATAACCTGTGTATTTAAAAATTCTGAACGTAAGCGACTATTCTCTGTGATCATTTTTTCCTATGGGTAGGCGTTAGGTCGTGGGAATACGAGTTATTGTAGGCTTAATATATAGGGCGAGATCGAGGGTTAATTTACCGATATTGGCTTAGATCTTAAAGTTCCCTGAGATTAACACTTTTTTTGGCCTTGTTTGGGCGATAGTTTCGGGTGATAGATAAGGTTAAACCCATTTTAGCTAATTCTTTACATTTTTTTAGTAACAACAAAGCAGGAGCTAGAGAGAAACTCCCTTGGCTCCTGCTGTCTAGATTCTGATTACATAGTTAAGGACTGCACCTCAGTTTCGATCAGTTTAGCTAAGTCTTGCAGGAAGGAGGCTGCATCGGCCCCGTAGATGACTCGGTGGTCACTGGTGAGATTAACCGTCATCTGTTTTTGCACTCCGAATAAACCATCTTTATTGACGACGATTTGGGGACGGGAAGCACCCACGGCTAGGATCGCACCTTGGTTGGGGGGTAAGATAGCGGTAAAGCGATCGACTCCGAACATTCCCAGATTAGAAATGGTAAAAGTACCGCTATTATATTCTTCCGGTTGCAGTTGTTTGCTGCGGGCGCGATCGACTAAATCTTTCCAACTGCGGGAGAGGGAATAGATATCCATCTGGTCAGCAGAGCGCAAAACCGGCGTAATTAAGCCACCACCAGGCATAGCTACGGCTACGGACACGTTAATCGCCCCGTGGTATTGGATTCCTGCGTCGCTATAGCTGGCATTAACTATAGGATGTTTAGCGAGGGTGTTGGCTACTGCTTTTGCTAACAGGGCCGTCATGGTGACACCCTTGGATTTTAGCTGTTGATAGAGTTGATCCAGTGGGTCAGTGGTGATAGTGTAGCCCACTTGGAAGGTGGGAACCTGTAGGCTAACCGACATATTCTGGGCAACGGCTTTTTGCAGAGTGGTGAGGGGAACAGTCCGACCGACCGGGGCGCTGGCCGGAATCGGGGCTTTAGGAGCCGCCACAGGCACGCTGACGGGTTGTGGGGGAGTAATGACGGGAGCGGGGGCGGTGCTGACTTTTCCTGTCGCTTTTTCTACGTCTTCGGCGGTAATTCGTCCGTGGGGACCGCTACCCACTAGGGTTTTCAGATCCACCTTTAATTCTTTAGCCAGTTTTTTGGCCCTGGGAGAGGCGACTAAACGGCCATTATCTTTAACGGCGGCGACGGGTATCGAAACGGGAGGCGGAGCGATTTCTGGGGTCTCTACGGGCTTGCTAGGGGCAGCTGTGGCGGTTTTTCCCTGAGCTTTGGCCAGTTCAATTTCCGCTTCAGTTTCGGCGATATAGGCGATCGCTTCCCCCACGGGTGCTTCCTGGCCGGCTTCGACTAAAATTACAGCGAGATAGCCATCATAAAACGATTCCACGTCCATGTCGGCTTTGTCGGATTCGACCACTAACACCGTTTCCCCTTTGCTGACTTTTTCCCCGGGGGACTTCACCCAAGAAACTATTTTTCCTTCGGTCATGGTGGAACTGAGCGCGGGCATGAAGATATCTCGAATCATGGTGGAGTGCTTCTATCTCTAATGTTTTGAGCCATAGGGCATTTTACCACAGTTGATGGGGTATGGGGTGTGGGGAAGTGGGGAAGTGGGGTATGGGGTGTGGGGAAGTGGGGTATGGGGTGTGGGGTGTGGGGAAGTGGGGAAGTGGGGTGTGGGGTGTGGGGTGTGGGGTGTGGGGTGTGGGGAAGTGGGGAGAATAAATAAAATAATCTCCTGACTCCTGACTCCCGAATACTGACTCCTGACTCCCGAATACTGACTCCTGACTCCTGACTCCCGAATACTGACTCCTGACTCCCGAATACTGATAACTGATTACAAAGGGAAAAAGAGAAGGGAAAACAGCCCCTTCTCCGTCGTATCTAGACAAAAATTGTTCTAGTTGCCAATATGGACCGGTTGTGCTTGCAGAGATTCGACTAAACCGCGCACGGCTGCCACCATGGCCACTTCATTATCCAATTGATTGATCGCCGAACCAACACCGATACCGGCCGCTCCAGCAGCGATCGCCATAGGAGCGGTGACAATGGATAAACCGGAAGCGCAGAGGACGGGAACCTTAACTGCATGGGAAATAGCGTGGGCTGCCGCTAAAGTCGGGGTAGCTTTTTCAATCAGTCCCAAAATACCGGCGTGACGGGGTTGACTGCTAGTGCCGCCTTCGGTTTGAATAATGTCAGCACCCTGACTAACTAAAGCTTCCGCTAGTCTCACCTGTTCATCGAGGGGCAGCAGATGGGGAACTGTCACAGACAGGGTAATTTCGGGCAGTAAGTCGCGAGTTTGACGGGTTAGGGCTAAAACTTCCGCCGCCTCAAAAATGCGTCCTTGGGCATAAAAACTATCGAAATTACCGATCTCAATTAAATCGGCTCCCGCGTCCACTGCCATCACCAACAATTCTGGCTCGACGGCCGATACACACACGGGTAAATTTGTCAAGGCTTTTACCGTCCGAATTAGGTCAGCATTAGCGGCAATATCGACAAAAGTTGCTCCTCCGGCTGTAGCGGCTTTAACTACTGAGAGAACCTGCGAGCGATCGAAATTATTTAACCCACTAATCACTTTCAGGGCATGACGACGGGCGAAGGCTTGCTGTAAGGTAAAATTGATCATTAATCTACACCTATCTGGAATTCTCAAAAAACATTTTCCCACCTTCTCGCCGATCAGAGGGTGGGATTTGAGAATTCTTAGGGAAATTTTCTTTAATTTAGGTGTTGATTCTCTTGGTTTTTGCGCTTGAGGTTTTGCAGTTGTTGCAGCAGTACCTCGATTTCCGCTTCTAGATGCAGGTATTTCACCTGTTGGTCAGCTTGGTAGGTGGTGCGAATCTGTTTCATGGCGGAGGATTCCTTAGTTAGTACAGTTGTCATAGCGGTATCTATAGAGTGCTGATTATGTTTAATTGTTTCAATTTGTATATACTACCTTAACAATGTCTTAAAGAAAACCTTTTTATGGTAGTTTCTCAACTGGCACAGGATGAAAGAGGGAAAAAATTCTTGCAACCAAGGGGATCGGAGTGCGATATACTCAGTCGCGAACGATATTGGCAAGCATGACCATGGTAGCGGTAGCAATTTTAGCAGCGGGTAAGGGAACCCGAATGAAGTCCAGCCTTCCGAAAGTTTTACATCCCCTCGGCAGTCGCTCGCTAGTGGAACGGGTGCTTAATGTCAGCGAATCCTTACATCCCCAGCGAAAACTGGTGATTATCGGTTATCAAGGGCAACAGGTGCGAAATACTCTACAGCATCTCGATGATATCGAATTTGTTGAACAAAAGGAACAGTTAGGCACTGGCCATGCTATTCAGCAGTTAATCCCCCATTTAGAGGACTTTCAGGGGGATTTGTTGGTCTTAAATGGCGATGTTCCCCTGTTGCGTCCCGAAACCTTGCAAAATCTTCTCCAGATTCATCAAGACCATGGTAACGCTGCCACCCTCTTAACTGCTAACCTCCCAAACCCGAAAGGTTACGGTCGAGTTTTTTGTGATGGCAATAATCTCGTTAAGCAGATTGTGGAAGAAAGAGACTGTACCGATGCCCAACGACAAAACCACCGGATTAATGGAGGTATATACTGCTTTAATTGGTCAAAATTAGCGGCTATACTGCCTAATTTAACCCCCAATAACGATCAAGGTGAATATTACCTCACGGATGTGGTCAATTTTCTCGATCCCGTCATGGCCGTGGATGTGGAGGACTTTTTAGAAATTACCGGCATTAACGATCGCAAACAATTGGCCGCCGCCTATGATATCCTGCAAACTAGAGTCAAAGATGATTGGATGGCCGCTGGAGTCACCATAATTGACCCCGATAGTGTCACCATTGAGGATACTGTCACCCTCAGTGCCGATGTGATTATCGAACCCCAAACCCATCTGCGCGGTGAGACGATAATCGCTTCTGGTTGTCGTATAGGTCCTGGGAGTTTAATCGAAAATAGTCGGATAGGCAGCGATGTAACCGTCTTATTTTCGGTGATTTCTGATAGTCAGGTGGATTCTGGTTGTCGCATCGGTCCCTACGCTCATTTGCGCGGAGAAGCGAAAATTGGGGCTAATTGTCGAGTCGGTAATTTTGTTGAAATTAAAAAAAGTAGCATCGGCAATAAAACCAATATTGCCCATTTATCCTATCTGGGAGATGCCACTTTAGGGGAAAAAGTTAACGTTGGCGCGGGAACAATTACTGCTAATTACGATGGCGTGAAAAAACATCAAACTATGATCGGCAGTGGCACAAAAACTGGGGCAAATAGTGTTTTAGTGGCTCCTTTAAAATTAGGAAAAAATGTCACCGTGGCTGCCGGTTCAACTATCACTAAAAATGTCCCCGATAATGCTTTAGTTATTGCTCGCGAAAGTCAGCGTGTGATCGAAAATTGGGCAGATCAGTTTCAGTAGGTTAATTCCGGGATTTAAGGCAAGAAAACTGTTGCTAAATTCCGAGATTAGAGTCAAGATAAACGGGGAGGGAAAGAAAGAGGGGTTGAGTACCATTCAACCCGCGTTGCTGATTTGAGATATGAATCTTCTTTTGTGGGATTTTTAAAACCTAGACCCAAACTAACTTTTGGATGGGTGCAAGATTGTCATTCATACCTTGATTCAGCAACGCCCTTTTTTTTGCTTCCTCTCAGATTAACCCCTGTCAGTTCGCCGTAACAGACAAGGCAGTCAGTGATTTTTGTCTGTTGCAATTTATTTTAATTTTCCAAAGTCTTAATTGTAACCACCTGCGGCGGTGTAGAATCAGGTGGATAAATAACATCTAATTGTACTTTTAGTTGAGTTCCTGGTTTTAAATCTAGTTTTAATAAAGGATCTAAAACCTGCCCTGTTCTATGCCATAAATGTACATAACGGGTTTGTTGTTTACCTTGATCATCGCTATATTTTAAACGCACTGTACCACGGAAAAAGGGAAAGTCTAATGATGGTTTTCTAAATTTAATTCCTTTTTCAGATAGTCTATCTTCTTTTAATGGAGTTTCTAAAGTGATGCTAACTGTCTGATTTTTATTAGTGTTATTAGTTAAAGGTATGTTGAGTTGATATTCTACCCCATAGTTACCATGTGCTTCGTAAGCAGTATCAGGATACCGCACTAGCATTTTTGCGGTTTGGCTTTGTTCTGTTCCTAACCTTCCACCCCGTAAGTTGGCTATGGGATAAGAAATAATTTTACCTGGTTCGGGAATAGTCAGGGTTTGGGTTTTGGTGTTGTCTGTGAGGTTTGCTTTCCATGTTGCACCTTCGGATATACCTGCGACTCTGCTGTAAATTAATTGACCTCCTTTTGCATCTGGGGGTGTGGGGGTTTTATCTCTTGGTCCTGCAAAGTTACCGTTATTTAATAAGTCTTGCCATTCTTTTAATGGGGGTGCGCGCTCGCTACCATCAGCATTTTTTTTCGCAAACATGGCTAAACTCGCTGCATAAATTTTACCACTGCTATTTAATCGGAAAAAACTGGATCTCCCATTGACAGGTTTTTCTAAATTTCTGACTGGGATAGGATGGTTTAATAACATTTGACTTCCCCCAGCAGCAATGACTATTCTTGCTGGAAATTCTTTTTGACGTACTCCCCGCAAAACATCCGCTACTGCTCTTGCACCTGGTTCAGAAAATGCTTTACCATCGTTATTTTCTATGTAGGGTTGCAAGGTGACAAACGGTGCTTCTGTCATTAAATAACTCGCACCTTGTAAAATGTTAATAGTGATAGGTTTTTTACTGGGATTATGTAAAATTACTCCTATATATAAGGTTTGTAAATCCTTGGGATTGTGGGTATAATGATGAGCAAATAAATCAAATCTGCCTTGAATGGGAAAGTTTAAATGTGCGGCTGGAACTTTTTTGTTATTAGGTGTAAAAGTAGAAAGTAGAATACCTTCATTTTTGATCCACTCTGGACTGTTGCTATTAAAAACAGGTATTTTATCTAAACTACCAGGTAAAGGGCGCACTTCTCCAGTTTGTACAATTTCTTGGGGTGCTGGTTTTGCAGGTGTTTGGGCGTTTACTTGATTTTTCTGATGATAGCTATTGAAAGTTGTACAGCCAATAGTTTGAGTAATCGCTAATCCCGATATGATGATGAATACAGGTTTGAGGATGTGGTTTTTTGCTTGCAAAGTTCCCATAATTTTATTTTTCCAGTAAGTTTGCCATTTGCCAGTTTGCCGTTTGCCGTTTGCCGTTTGCCAGTTTACCAGTAAGTTTTCCAGAATGTTATGAACTGGATACAATGTATGGAAGGTTAATTTCTGATTTTCTGTAATGTGTGTAAATTGAAAGCAACTCAGTCATTTCGACTCAAGAGTTCGATAAATGGATATACTCATTGAATCTACTAATGACTTAAACGGCGCAACAGATCTAGGTTTTCCGCTCCATACCCCAGACGAATCCCACTGGCATCTTCATTAAATGTAATATCGAGTACCCAATGGAGACTATTTTCAATACTCCAATGTCTGCGAATCACCTCGGCGTGTTTTTGGGCATCTGCTGCTAAACTACTGATGAAGAGGCGAATTTCTGTAGTAGTTTTATTCCACAATTAGCGGACACTGCGAACTATGACTACTGCAGCTCTAACCAGTAATTTAGATAGGTCAATGGCTTATCAGTTCACTGATTACTGTTTACTGTTTACTGTTTACTGTTTACTGATGGTGTCTAAGGATTAAATTTGCGCGATGAAGCATGAAATGCTATAAAAATCTCAGTCCTCCCTATAGAAAAGAGTATAAACTTTATGGCACGCACCGAGTCCACAATGTTAGATCTGGGGACAAAAGCCCCCAGTTTTGCCTTACCCGATGTGGTTTCGGGTGAAACTATCTCTCTGGACAGCTTTGCGGCTAAAACCGCTCTGTTAGTCATCTTCCTCTGTGAACATTGTCCCTTTGTTAAACACATTCAAGAAGAACTTACCCGTCTAGGTCGCGATTATGCTAACACCAATCTGGGCATCCTCGCAATTAGTTCTAATGACGTGGAGAAATATCCCGATGATTCGCCCGAAAATTTGAAAAAAATGGCGATAACCCTTGACTTTAAATTCAATTTATGCTATGACGAAAGCCAAGAAGTGGCGAAAGCTTACACGGCAGCCTGTACTCCCGATTTTTTCCTCTTTGATAGTCAGCGGATTCTAGTCTATCGCGGTCAATTGGATGATAGTCGTCCTAGTAATGGAATACCGGTGACAGGCAAAGATCTCCGCACCGCTATTGACAAGGTTTTAGCCGGTCAACCGGCGCCGACGGACCAAAAACCCAGTTTAGGCTGTAATATCAAATGGAAACCGGGTAATGAGCCACCCTATTACGGTTAATTAACGAAGGGTGTAGGGTGTAGGGTGTGGGGTGTGGGGAAGTGGGGAAGTGGGGAAATGGGGAAATGGGGAAGCTGTCTCATCACCCTATCGCTCCAAAACCCTATCACCCTATCTCCTGAATACTGACTCCTGACGACCGACTCCTAACCCCACCAACAAACTTTTTCAGCAAGCCCTACTTATGAGACTATTTCAATAGCGTAACCGATTGCTGTGCTAATAGGGCAGTACCATAGGCCGCTTGCTCCTGTTTAGATAAAAGCACAGGAACCCCTAAATGACGCTGACGAATTATTCTCCAAGTCGAATTTTTTGCCCCACCACCGGCACTATAAACTCGCTCTAATTTATTGGCTCCCAATTCCTGTAAACGCTGATAACCTAAAGCTTCAATGCGGGCAATACTTTCTAGTAAACCATGCAAAAATTCTCGAGGATTATCGGGGCGAGGAGTCAGTTTTGCGGGTAAAAAAGGATCATTAATGGGAAAGCGCTCGCCCGCTTTTAGTAGAGGATAATAATCTAAATTACTTTCTTTTTGTCCATCTATTGCTAAACTATAATTTCTCAATTCTTGATCAGAAAAAAACTTCTTTAACACTGCTCCTCCCGTATTGGATGCCCCACCAGTTAACCACAAATTTCCTAAACGATGACTATAGATGCCATAGTTACTATCATCAACTTTCTGGCTACTTAATAATTTTAAGACTAAAGTTGAACCTAAAGATGTCACTGCATCCCCTAAAGAATTAGCACCACTGGCTAAAAATGCCGCTATGCTGTCGGTGGTTCCCGTATAAATTAAACAATCTTTCGGGATAGCAAAACGAGTCACTAAATCCGGTTTAATAGTATCGATCGCTGTACCCGGGGCAAAAATTTGCGGTAATAAATTAAACATCGGTAAATTCTCTAACCAATCGGGATAACAGAGATTTTCAAGATCATAACCTAACTTTAAGGCATTGTGATAATCACTAATTCCCAGTTTACCGTGCAGGAGAAATGCTAACCAATCCGCTTGCGAGAGAAAATAACGCGCTTGCGAAAAAATTTCTTGTTCACTCCACCAAAGTAATTTAGCTAAACTGGAGGTAGCACTAATCACGGGATGGTGAGGGGGTGCTATAGCTTTAATTGCTTCTAAAAAGGCAATTCCTCGCCCGTCATTGTATAATATTGCCTCAGAAAGAGGATTACCCCAATTATCACATAATAACACCGTCGAGGAAGTACCATTAATCGCGATCGATTTAAGTTCTGAACGCACCGAATCCCCTAGATTATCCAATAAATAAAATAGGGCCTTTTGCCAATCCTGAAAATTGGCATCGGTGAAAGGATAATGAACCTCAGCGACGATATTTTTGCTAGAATCAATAGCAATCGCTCGCGCTCCCGATGTGCCAAAATCAATACCTAAAGATAAACCCATAGATGTCTTCACAACCCCCTCATTCTGGCTACCATTGGGATGGTATCACTCCCCGATTCTTTGAAGGTTGGTACTTCCGAGTCATGATTCCGCAATTAGCCGACGGATTCGCCTTTATGTATTCTATTCAAGACCCAAGGGGCGGTCAAGTCAATAGCGGCGGATCAGTGCAAATTTTAGCCATAGAATCTAATTATCTTTGTCGCACTTTTCCCGATACGGATAAATTTTGGGCAAGTCGTCAGGAATTAGCCATTATCCATTGGGGAAAAACTAACTTAAAAATCCGTCCCCGTCTGCTTTCCCCGTCGGCTTTTTTTGAGTCTGTTCGAGAAGGTTATCAAGCAACGGCACACCAGCAGCAAGGACGAATTTATGATCCTGTCACTGGAGAAATCTGTCAATGGGATTATTGCGTTGAAACTAGGTACACTTGGGGAGATAACAAGCGTTTACCCCAAGCAACAGCAGGAATATTATCTTATTTACCGATTTTTGACCCAGGTTGGCAGATTTTAACTGCTCATG
The DNA here is from genome assembly GCF_027530565.1 of Microcystis sp. LE19-10.1B. Classification (NCBI taxonomy): domain Bacteria; kingdom Bacillati; phylum Cyanobacteriota; class Cyanophyceae; order Chroococcales; family Microcystaceae; genus Microcystis; species Microcystis sp. LE19-10.1B. The sequence continues at coordinate 13,954 of NZ_JAPZQM010000388.1, forward strand.
GTTTAGCAACAGGAATGATTACCTATCGGGGAAAAAATTACCAATTTGAGAATGTACCTTTTTATAGCGAGAAAAATTGGGGTTATTCTTTCCCCGAAAAGTGGTTTTGGATTAATTGTAATGCTTTCCCTGAAAATCCCGATTTAACCTTAACCGCAGTGGGTTCTACCCGGAAAGTTCTCCACTGGACGGAATCGGTGGGAATTATCGGTATTCACTGCCAAAATCGCTTTTATAAGTTTGATATCTGGAATTCTCAACTAACTTGGACAGTGCAACCCTGGGGATACTGGGAAATGAGGGCAACCAACGAGGATTATACCATTGTCTTAATCGGGATCAGTGATCATCCTCCCGATCGCGTGCGTGTACCCACAGAAAAAGGTCTCTGTTTTGCTTGTCAAGATACCCTCAAAGGTAAATTGTCGATAAAATTGGCTGATAGTCGTGGTAAAACCATTATAAATGCTTCTAGTGGTCTAGCTGGTCTCGAAATTGGCGGTATTTGGCCATCAGCATGGATAAAACGGTGAGTTAAATCACCATTGCGACGGGAGAATATCACTCTATTCTTGATTGATCGGTATTAACATAGAATCAGTTTTTGATCGCTAAAAAATTGGGCTCTTCGGTAATTGTTATGCAATGGACGGGGGTTATAAGGGATAGAAACCTTATATAGAAAGGCATTTAGCGATTTTTGTCAATTATTTTTGATCTAGAGCGAACTAATCAATTAAGTCTCTTACCAGATAAGGATTTAGTCGATTTATGACCCCCTATCGAACCATACCAAGTAACGAAGAACCAAAAATTGCTTCATGAACCAACCTTCTCTCAATTTTGTTGAGAAATTAGTGATAGCAGAAGTGCAGGAACAGTTAAGGAATTTACCGGCTTCTTTTCGCAAATATCGCTCGGAGATTAAAATTGATCGAGTCATGAATAATGCTATTCAAATTCTGCCGCGCAGTTTCAAAACTTTGGAGAAAAAATATCACGACTATCACACCCGAAGATTAAGAATAACTTCAGCCACTCAGCAGCAAGAGCGATCGGTACGAAGATCAGGAGCAAGAGCAAAAATTTGTTTTTAGCTGACATGGGGGAGTTCCTCTTGAGCGTCTTGGGGTAGTTGAGGAGGCGAACTCGGTTGAGGCTGAGATGTCCAGTCGATTTTCTTGCCAGCGGTCTCGCGTTGCGAGCGCGTTGCGAGCGCTCCTAAGCTCCGACCGATCTCTGCCCCCGCTGCACCGGCGACTAATTTGCCGATCGCCCCTCCGACCAAAGCACTTCCTGTTTCCCCGACAAAACTACTCCCTGTCTTGATCGTCCAATCTTTCACGTCTGTCTGTTCGGGCGAGGCTTCCTGAGACGGCTTTCCTTGCTGCTCGACTTGTTGATTTAAGGCAACTGCCGTATCTTCTCCTAACTGTCCCCCCAAAACCCCTCCAGCCAGAGCGCCTACCATGCCGCCCGCAGGCCCAGCGATTACCGTACCCAGAATTGCGCCCCCCGCAGTCCCCAGGGTTTCACCGAGCTTCTCGCCGCTTTTCTTGCTGAGGTGTTCTGCGATCTCGATCGGATTTGCTCCCGCCTGAGCCTTGTCCGGCTCGGGGCGGAAAATTTCGTGGGTGACATCATAGCCTAACTTTGCTCCGGTGGTGCTGCCAGCAAAAGCGCCCACTTGAGCGCCCAAAACCGCCCCCCCCGGTCCAAGCGCCGAGCCGATCGCCCCGCCGATCATTCCACCGGCCACTTGTCCCGCCGACATCCCTAGAAAAGCACCACCCACGGCCGCTGGATGCACTGCTTGGCTGATCTGGCCAGCGATTTGCCCAGTAGCTGAGACGACGGACTCTGCGGTTGCCGTTGCCGTTTGCAGGGCGGTTTGCCCGACTTGATTGGCTTGTTCAGCCAAGGGTTTGACCGCCGACCCAGCCGTTTCCAGGAGAGCTTGGCCTGCATCTTGGGTGACTTTGAGGAGGGGGTTAGCGGCTTCGAGAACGGAGTCGCTTGCTGCTTGCCATTGCTGGGCGGCTGCTTCGCCTGCGGTTTTTGCCGCCTTCGCTATCTGGTTCGCCACTTCGCCAGCAGCTGCTAGGAAATCGGCGGGATTTTGAGTAACTTGTTCCCCTGCTGAGGCTGATGAATCTGGATTGGCCATTACCTCTATCCTCCTGAGATTACCCCGGAGCTACCGGGTTGGGTCATTATTCGGCAATTTCCACTTCTGTGGGTGCCTCGGGCTTGGCTGAACTCTTGGCAGTCCTAATTTCTGCCTCGGCTTCTGCTACCAGATCATTCCAGGACTCACTGGCTTCAGCCACAGTTTCTTGCACCTTCTCAAACGTTTCTAGTCCCCATTTAATGCCACTTTTGGTGAGGTCGCGGCCGGAGTCTGCTAGAGACTTTCCTACCTCTGGATTACCCAAAGCACCAATGAGAGGGGCGAGAGCCAGGGCTGCCGCCCCAACGCCCAGCGCCGCCACTGGCTCGATGCCTAACAACAAAGCTTCTAAATCCATAATCACTAATTTACTATCTCTATAGTTACTAATTCTGTACGCAAATATTGCATCTAGAATTAGCTTTGTACGCTTTGACCCGTACTGGGTTAACTACGAACCTCTCTATCGGATTCCCGCTAAAGGCGGCCTCTCCGACTACCTTTCTTCCAATATTT
>NZ_JAPZQM010000671.1:0-1150 GCF_027530565.1 Microcystis sp. LE19-10.1B
GATGGTCGAGGGAATCAACAATAAACTTAAACTAATAAAACGGAGAAGCTATGGCTTTAGAAACTTTCGGAATTTTTGGGTTAGAAGTATGTTGTCTTGGCATCTTGTCTGTTGATTTAGCATAAAGGGTAACGAAGAGCCTAATTTTATAGAAATATAGTCTTCAAAGCCTTGCCTAGCAAGACTCCTACGAATGATAATCAGTGCTTATCACACAAAGTAGAGAAGAGCCGACTGTCCATGTGGGACACACCATGACCGAGATATTAACGCTAGTAAAAATATTTTGGCCGCAGGGCTTGCGGTGTCAGTCCGGGTCGCAACCTGATGACCAGAACAGAGTAGACCTCCTGCAAAAGTCTTATTCAGCTACTTGATGATAGCCTAAAGCAAGTTCATAGTTGTAAATGCCAGCGATTAAATTAAATCTCAGACCAAAACGCCGTCTCCGATTCCTATATCTTGATGATAAAATTCTAAATATCTTCAGACTTCTGTGAATATGTTCGATAATAATTCTTTCTCTTGATAACTGGCGATTAAATTCTTTCTCTTCTGAACTTAATTCTTGATTTTTCTTCTTTTTGTAAGGAATCCTACTATTTTCATGCTGTTTTTGGATTCCTTGATAGCCCTTATCTGCTAAACATTCAATACTTTTATCTATCCCAATTTGACTATTTTTCCAAAGGTTAAAGTCATGTATTCTTCCCTTTCCATGAGCGGTACAGATTATCATTCCTGTTTTTTGAGCCGCAAGAACTTGAGATTTTATTGTATGATAGCCCTGTTTCCCGCTATAGTAATCTTTCTGCTTCTTTTGAGGTCTTTCTATCTCATGCTCTGCTACATCTACTACCACTACCTCTAGGTCACTATTGGCTTGTTGAACTGTCTTTTTACCTGGCAGATTAAATAATCCTGATTTCATGAGAATACCTTCTACCCTTCTAGTGATTCGTAGGGCTGTTGTCTCATTAATCTCCCAGTTAATTGCGAGATGGAAATAAGTCCTATATTCCCGCAAATACTCTAAGGTCATCAAGATTTGGTCTTCTAAACTTAATTTACTTGGTCTTCCCGATTTTTTTTGCAGAACTTTTTCGGCGGCCAGAACTTTCACCATATCCTTAAATGTTTCAGGATATAC
>NZ_JAPZQM010000518.1:0-2541 GCF_027530565.1 Microcystis sp. LE19-10.1B
CCCCCCCCCCCCCCCACCACCCCCCCGCCCCCGCCCCCCCCCCCCCCCACCCCCCCCCCCACACCCCACCCCCCACACCCCCCGACCCCCCCTCCCCACACCCCACACCCCACTTCCCCAGATATTGCATGGGTAAGATGCAAAAAGAAAAAAAACTGCAGCCAAAAAGGTGAGATGGAATACACTAAAAGTATAAGGTTATCAATTTTGCTATTTTTCAAGTTGCATCCTAGGCAACAGAATTGCAATTATCCCTCTAGTTAGAAATTGGACGGTTTGCCCTGTGGTTTCATCACTTCCCAAGCCCAATGACTCTTTAACAACGGTTCCCCAGCGTTGTTCTGGTGCTTATGCCTTGATGGACAGTCTCAAACGTCATGGCGTTAAGCACATCTTCGGTTATCCCGGAGGTGCGATCCTGCCCATCTATGACGAACTCTACCGCTTTGAAGAGCGGGGAGAATTACAACATATTTTAGTGCGCCACGAACAAGCGGCCGCCCATGCCGCCGATGCCTACGCTAGGGCCACCGGCAAAGTGGGGGTCTGTTTCGGTACTTCCGGCCCCGGGGCGACCAATTTGGTGACAGGCATCGCTAACGCACACATGGACTCCATCCCGATGGTGATTATCACCGGTCAGGTGAGCCGGGCGGCCATCGGTTCCGATGCTTTCCAAGAAACCGATATTTATGGTATTACTCTCCCGATTGTTAAACATTCCTATGTGGCTAGAAACGCCCGGGAAGTAGCGAGAATCGTCGCTGAAGCCTTCCATATCGCCAGTACAGGACGACCGGGACCGGTTTTAGTCGATATTCCCAAAGATGTCGGTTTAGAACTATGCGATTATATCCCCGTCGAACCAGGAGATGTGAAACTAAGCGGCTATCGTCCCACGGTTAAGGGCAATCGCCGTCAAATCGAGGCCGCTTTGCACCTCTTGGAAACCGCCGAAAAACCCTTACTTTACGTTGGTGGAGGTGCGATCGCAGCGAATGCCCACGCCCAAATTGCCGAGTTTGCCGAGCGTTTTCAGTTACCCGTCACCACCACGTTAATGGGGATCGGTGCTTTTGATGAACATCATCCCCTCTCGGTGGGAATGTTAGGAATGCACGGCACCGCCTACGCTAATTTTGCCGTGACCGAGTGTGATTTATTAATTGCCGTCGGCGCTCGTTTTGATGACCGAGTAACGGGGAAATTGGACGAATTCGCCTCGAAAGCTAAGGTAATCCATGTGGATATAGACCCGGCCGAAGTGGGCAAAAATCGCGCCCCTGACGTGCCGATTGTCGGGGATGTGCGGGTAGTTTTAGAACAAATACTCCAAAAAGCCAGAGAATTTGATTATCCCACTAATTCTGATCGCAGCCAAGCTTGGTTAGCCAAGATCGAGCGCTGGCGACAAGATTATCCCCTGCAAGTACCTCGACCAGAAGGCAGACTTTCCCCCCAAGAAGTGATCGTTGAGGTGGGTCGTCAAGCACCCCACGCCTACTATACCACCGATGTGGGCCAGCATCAGATGTGGGCGGCCCAATTCCTCAAAAATGGACCCCGACGTTGGATTTCTAGCGCGGGATTGGGGACGATGGGTTTCGGTTTACCGGCTGCGATGGGGGTAAAGGTGGCTATTCCCGATGAGGAGGTCATCTGTATTAGTGGTGATTCCAGTTTCCAAATGAATCTACAGGAATTGGCCACCCTAACCCAATTTAATATTCATGCCAAGACGATTATTATTAATAATGGTTGGCAGGGTATGGTACGTCAATGGCAAGAAGCTTTCTATGGGGAACGTTATTCTAATTCCAATATGGAAGCGGGAATGCCAAATGTGGAACTGTTAGCCCAAGCTTACGGCATTAAAGGGATTACTATTCGCCATCGAGAGGAATTAGCCGCAAAAATTGCCGAAATGTTGGCCCATGATGGTCCGGTTTTAGTCAATGCGATCGTGACTAAAGACGAAAATTGTTATCCCATGGTTGCCCCCGGCCAAAGTAATTCCCGTATGATTGGTTTACCGAAAATTGTCACTGGGGGTTGTGAAATGCTCAATTGTCCCAGTTGTGGCGCGGTTAACAGTTGGAATAATAAATTCTGTCCTGAATGTGGGGCGAAATTGTAGCTGAAAATTGTTAATTAATTAACCAGCCTCCGTTATACTTAACGGAGGTTTTTGGCTTTTTCTCTACTGTGTGAACATCATAAGTAGGTAGGCGTTAAAAATTATCAGATGCCTCCTTATTAAGGAAGGATCGGCACCCCCCTTATCAAGGGGGATCCCCCCGCCTATCGGCACCCCCCTTATCAAGGGGGATCCCCCCGCCTATCGGCACCCCCCTTATCAAGGGGGGCAGGGGGGATCGAACCTAAAATCCATTTTTAAGTAGGTAGGTATTAAAAACTTTCAGATCCCCCCGCCTATCGGCACCCCCCTTATCAAGGGGGGCAGGGGGGATCGAACCTAAAATCCATTTTTAAGTAGGTAGGTATTAAAAACTTTCAGATCCCCCCGCCTATCGGCACCCC
>NZ_JAPZQM010000446.1:0-1379 GCF_027530565.1 Microcystis sp. LE19-10.1B
CATTGTAGTCATGGATAAAATACCAAAGGGTTCCCCAACGTGATTCTCCATTTTTTTAGAGAAAGATAGACTCTCTCTCACCAACCGAGAAATCCTTTGTCGAAAGGTATTATTTAATCTTTCAATAGGATTAGTTTGACCAGTTTCTTGACCGACCGGTCGATGACGTTTACTGGGAATTACTGTCTTATATGACTCCCAAAAGTCTGTGTAAGCAACTGCACATTGTCGGTAAACGCCTGGTAAACTGGACCTAAAGTTTTTTGGCTGATTGACGACTCCTATCTCCGCGCATAGCAACCAATAATTTCCCGTGTCTTTCTATCAATTAACCGCCAAATATAAACCTTTATCGTCTTAGAAAAAACCAAAAACCACATCTCATCACATTCTCTAACCAATTTACCTTTTGGTTTGTCCGAAACCTTTATTTGACGGGGGACAGCCGCCAGTTTATTGTTGACATATTTTTGTAACCATGACCAACTTACCCCTGTTACTCTAGCAATTCCTCGTCAGGAAATTCGTTCGATCAAGAGTTTATCAATTAATTGTTTGGTTTCGTCAGAGACGGTTTTATTAGTGGGATTGATCACAAACGGTTGACCGCAATCTTTACACTGACGTTTCGGCTTGCCATTATGTGTAGAACCATTCTTGATCCTATGGTGAGAACCACAACGCTTGACAGGGGAACGGAGGTGAACTAGGGGGGGCACTTTGTTCGGTGCTAGACTGATATTTCAGTAAGCCAGACAGGAGCCAGAAAAAGATATTTATCAGAAAAGTCGTGAGCAAGCTAGAGGTTTAAAGACTGAGCGGGTTCCAATTATTTTTATTAATAAATATTTTACACAATTCATACCAGGTAGGCAAGAGGGCTACGCCACTACTACCGAATCATTACCCGATTTGGGAGCGTACCTGAGACTCATAGACTTCGTGTCCACGTCGGGCAAATTCTTCTTTGCTGTAGCGGGGTTGTCGAACTGTCATTGAAGCGACCCTGTTGCGACTTTTGCCCCTCTATTTTAACCTAAACATTGGGAATCTTCGCTAACATTTCCCAACTGGTCCCACCAGAGCGGCATCGCACTTTAACCCACAGCTGCAATAAATGTGCATGGTGCGTTCCCCAAAATCGATCGGTGGAGCAGTGGGAGTCACATTAGGGAACGCACCCTACCAGATCGGCGATCGCACTACAAAGAAAAAAAGCTAGAACCCAGACTAAATGAAGCTAAAGAAGGAAAAAGGGCTGTTTTTTTTGTTGATGCCGCTCACTTCGTCATGGGAGCATTTCTCGGTTTTGTTTGGTGTTTTGAGAGACTTTTTGTTAAGTCACCGAGCGGGCGTAAACGCTTCAATGTTTTAGGAGC